>NZ_NPIZ01000029.1:0-63225 GCF_002251185.1 Prevotella sp. P5-126 | reverse complement strand
CTTAATCATGTATAAATATCAATATTGATTTTGATACTGCAAGTTTTATGTTTTAATATTGAAATTCAAACCTCAAAACTGATGGTTAAATTTCGATATTTATGTTTGTAAATTGTAAATTTGAACCAAAATTGCATCATGTTTTGATTTTGATATTTACAAAGCAAAATAAAAATAAACGTTAACGCCAAATTTTGAACTTCCCAAAAACGCAGTTTTTTTTATTTTGGATGAATTGTGAACAGAGGTCTGAAATGCTCAAAAATACGCGATTCTCAGAGGGGAAAAAAGTCAGAAAGATGAGTCAGAATCAGCGTTTCAGGCCATTTTTTTATGTATTCAAAAAACTGTGAAATAGAAAAAAAGAGCCTCAAAAAGGCTCTTTTTTAGTGTAAAATATAGAAGATTAACTCCTTTGCAAGCTCTTCCGGAGGCGTATTAGGGTTATCCAGACCTTTGGTTTTTGCGTCAATCTCTCTAATCTTGGAAATTATCTGGAAAACCTTCATTGCGGTATAATTTCGCATACCCGTGATATAGTCGTTAGCCCCCCACGCATTACGCATTTCCAGCCATTGTGCAATAGCATCTCTATTGCCTCGATCTGGACAATAATAGGCAATCATGAGATTTTGGAAATAATTGAAGAGAAATGGGAGAACAGAGTAGAGCCCCCCACTCTTTGGATTGCTGTCAAAATAATTCATTATCTGGTTTGCCTTAAACACATCGCGGTTAATAATAGCATTCTTCAATTCAAACACATTGAAGTCCTTGCTCACCCCTATTTGGTCTTCCACCACCTGAGGTGTTACCCTTCGATTGGATTCAGGCAACGAAACAAGCACCTTATTGAGTTCCCCCACCAATCTATGAAGATCTGCTCCAATATAGTCGGCAATAATTTGAGTTGATTTAGGATCAATGGATGCATTGCGTTCTTTAAGATACTTTTCGATGAACGCTGGCAAATCTCGGTCTTTGAGCTTTTGACTCTCAAAAAGCACACCAGCATCACGGATAGCTTTCACATATTCGCGTTTTCGTCCATCCACAGTACCGTTTTTATGGCACATCACAAGAATTGTGGAAGACATGGGTGACTTAAAATAGCGTTCTAACGGCTCAGTATCTTTTACATTCTGTGCCTCTTTAACTATAATGACCTGATGTTCTGCCATCATAGGATAGCGTTTGGCAGCATCTACAATCTGTGCAGCGTTGACATCTGATCCAAACAATACTGTTTGGTTGAAATCACGCTCTTCAGGCAGGAGTGCATTATCAGCAATCCAGTCTGCAATCTTGTCGATATAATAAGCTTCATCACCCATCAGATAATAGACAGGCTTAAACTTACGCGCTTTCAGGTCGCGCATTACATTCTCATAAGTCACTTTCTCTTGTGCCATATTGCTTACAAAGGTACGAATAAGCGAGCGAAAAACCAAATTATATCTTGTTTTTCCGAGCGTGAGTACCTGAGCATCGCAGATGCAGAGGTACGAATAAGCGAGCGAGATCCCCTATTAGGAAAGAATACAACGTACCTTATTTATTACGAAACACGTTCCAGGGCCTTCGTATTCACGATCAAAAGCCAACGTTCCTCCCATTTGTTCTGCAATATGTCGCGCAACAGAAAGTCCAAGTCCAAGTCCTTTCTTAAAGGGATCAATCTTATAGAATTTCTCAAAGATACGTTCACGCAGTTCTTCAGGAATACCTATACCCGTATCACTCATATGAAACTCCACCCATTTCTTATCGGTAGAAAGTTTTGTATGACACCCTACACTACCGCTTTCTGTGAATTTCAGACTATTGTTTCCCAAGTGCCATAGTATTTTCTTGAGTCCTACAAGATTGTTATGAATCATAAAATCATCGTCCACATCAATTCTATAATGCACCTGCAAACGTCCTTTATCTGCCTGTTCCAATTGGCGAATCATCTCATCACAACCCCTTTTTACATTGATCTCATCGTCGGGAGCATAGTTATGCCGTCTCTCTTCGTCAGACAACTCGAGGAGCTCATTAATCAGACTTGTTATCAACTGGGTGTTATCGGTGATTCGTTTCACCACATCTTTTCGCGCCTCAGTACTGAGTGAATAGTCAGGATTTGCCATAACCTGCGAAAATCCCGTAATGATATGAAGTGGTGTGCGCAACTCATGACTGATATGCTTGACAAAAGAATCCTTCATACGAGTACTTTCTTTCGAACGGTCGAGCGCTACCAGCAACTGGGCATTTTTCTTATGAATACGGTGCATAAAGAAAACCACAACGGCAACAAGCAACAACATGCACACAATAACCAAAGTAAAAAAAGCATAGATGGTATGTTCCTTGTCCTGTTGTTGTTCCTGTCGTAGCCTATCTATCTGATAGTGTGCATTAAGCTCATTAAGTTGATTACGAGTTTCTATCAGATTTCTCTCATCAACAGAATCCATCACACTTCGCAGGATTACAGCAGTCTTTTCACAATTTCCCATTCGAAAATATATATCTGCCCTTTGTCGCACTACGCGCAGCTGATCACCCATATAATGAAGTAATAGTGAACGGCAGCTATCAGCCATACTATTATAATGAAGGGCTTTCTGATAATCACCTTCATTGATATATAATTCTGCCATACGGTAAAGCACATCACGCCGTACATAATCCGAACGATTACGAGTGATACGCTCGGCTCCTTACAAGATCTTCAATGCTTCTGACACCCGATGTTCTTCTCTGAGCACTATAGCGCGCACCAAACAGAAATACACATAGTTGGGTGATTTACTCAAACATTCTTCAGAGACGCCCAATTTCTCCTTATATATATGGCGTATTTGTTGACAACGTTCCGTAGCATCCTTCAAATCACCATAGAGTTTTTCATCTGCCAATGCCCCACAATAGAATGGATATATACAGATATGAGCCGCATGATAAGACTCGATATTACTCAAGGTCTGTATGCACTGCTTATAGTTGCGTATAGCCTCTTTGTTTTCACCCATATTACGATATAGGTTTGCCAGTACATACTACGCCAATCCTATGCCATATATATTATTTCTCTTCTTGGCATCTTCATACATATTGCGCACCTCATTCTGCGCTTTACTGCCTTCATTGGCGAAAATAAGGAAATTAGCCCACAGAGACCATGTCGAGTAATAGTAGTTCCAGCTCTTCTGTTGACGCAGGAAGTGGTGTGTCTCAGGAAACACATGCCGCAATGAATCGGCACATCCGTCCTTGAATACATAGTAATTGACAAGAGCCGCCTTTGCCAAACAGCGCATTGGAATATTATCTTGCAATTCTGCCTCTCGCTGCATTTGAGCAATGGTTTGCCGCTCATTATCACCTGAATAGATTTGAACATAATACACATGCCGATAGGCATCAAATAGCGCTTGTCCTTCGAGCGACAATATAGCGTGGTGAATAGAATCAACCTGTCTGTCATTACTGTTTCCAGCAAGAGCCATCGTAGTACATTGAGCCTGCACAACGATTCCGGCCATTAGAATGATCCTTCGAATGTTCATTAGGTGCTTAATTGCTGCAAAATTACTCATTTATTTTGTGTTTCTATCTTTTTTCTTCATAGATATTTAATTTTCTCAGATATTTCTTCAATATCAAGAAAAAAAGCGGTAAGTTTGCAATATGTTTCAATTAAACCTTCCCTCATTTCCCATCCAGTTGGGTGGCACTCGCGAAAAACCGGAGATATTCGACTTTCTTCGTCGTCGCTATGTAAAGCTGACCCCAGAAGAATGGGTCCGCCAGCATTTTGTACATTGGTTGGTGACAGAAAAAGGCTACCCCAAAGGATTATTAGGCAACGAGATTGCGCTACAATGCGGTAGCAAGCGCCTACGTTGTGACTCTATCCTATACAATAAGCAGGCCCAACCCATGATGATAATCGAGTATAAAGCCCCTACTGTTGCGTTAAGTCAGAAGGTGTTCGACCAAGTTTCGTCCTACAACCTTTTACTACATGTTGACTATCTAATGATTAGCAATGGCATGCAACACTTCTGTTGTCGCATGGACTATGAGCATCGATGCTACAGCATCCTGCCTGACATTCCTAACTATGAAGATTTATAGGATTTTCATATTTAGCTCATAAGACCAGTTTATTTTCCCCAATTCATAAATAAGACAAAAGGCGCAGATTATTCTGCGCCTTTTATTTTATCAACGAATTAGGACTTGTATTAAGCCTCATCGTTGGCATCAGCAACCTTCTTCGTGGTTTTGCGGATAGCACGCTTGCGGGGTTTCTTCTCCTCTGCTTTTGGAGTAACGGTCTTAACACCAGCCAATTCCGAATCTACGAGGATACGTCCACAATACTCACATACGATAATTTTCTTATGCATTTTGATGTCGAGCTGACGCTGAGGTGGAATCTTGTTGAAGCAACCACCGCAGGCATCACGCTGCACATAAACAATACCGAGACCGTTGCGAGCGTTTTTACGGATACGCTTGAATGAAGAAAGGAGACGTGGTTCAATCTTAGCCTCAAGGTCTTTCACCTTAATTTTCAGTTTTTCTTCCTCTGCACGAGTTTCGTCCATGATCTCGTCGAGTTCGTTCTTCTTCACTTCCAAGGCCTGACGACGGTCTTCGATGTTTTCCTTATTGACAGCGAGCTCCTCTTTCTTCTCTGTCACACGATTCTGAGCCTCTCTGATTTTCTTATTACAGAGTTCGATTTCAAGTTCCTGAAATTCGATTTCTTTTGTCAGAGTGTCATATTCGCGGTTGTTCTTAACCTCGTCCAACTGCTTTTTGTAACGTTCCACGCTGACTTTGGCGTTTTCGATATCGCCTTTTTTCTGTACGATGGCAGTCTCATACTCATTGATATCTGCCTGGATTTTCTCGATACGAGTTGTCAATCCTTCGATTTCATCTTCCAGGTCCTGTACTTCCAAAGGTAGTTCACCTCTCAACGCACGCTTCTCGTCGATAGCCGAAAGCGTAGTCTGCAACTGATAGAGCGTCTTCAGACGTTCTTCTACCGGCATTTCTGATGGATCTTTTTTTGCCATTTGCTTATAGATATATAATTGGATTTGTATTTGTTTCTGCTATAAATGTCTTTACATCAGGATATTGACGTTGTATCACATCTTGGAATATTTCACTTGTAAACTGTTCGCTCTGATAATGTCCTATGACACATATCTGGATTCTCTGCTCATATCCGAAATACTGATGATAGTGCATTTCTCCTGTGATAAAGGCATCTGCCTGTTGGTTCACAGCCTCATCAAGCAAGAAGTCACCTGCTCCTCCGCATAGAGCTACCTTGCGGATTGGACGTCCCAATAGCTCATTGCAGAGCGCACATTCCACGTCAAACTGTCGTTTCACCAACAAGACGAAATCATCGGCAACCATGGCTTCGGGCAACAGGCCTATCACTCCACTACCCGATTGTGCGCTGTCAGCCTCATCATTAGCTTGGAGAAATTTCACTTCCTTAAGCCCTAATCGTTCTGCAATTTTCCAGTTGACACCATTTCTGGCATTATCCATATTAGTATGCATCGATGCGATAACGATATGTCGCTCTATGGCTTTCATTACCGTACGCTGCACATAATCTGCACCACAAATCTGTTTCAATCCACGAAACAAGAGTGGATGATGACTGATAATCAGGTTACACCCTTTTTCTATTGCCTCATCAACAATTTTTTCGTTGACGTCAAGACACAATAATGCCCCTGAAACCTCCGCCTCTGTCAATCCAACTTGCAGGCCAGCATTATCCCAACTTTCCTGTAAGGGCAGAGGCGCGAACTGTTCAAGGGCGTCAAGCACTTGCTGTATTTTCACGCTTCTATGATATTTTATCAATATGCAAAGTTACTGTTTTTCATCGGAAAGACATAGTCCTTCCGATGAACATTATCATTTTTTAACGATTATTCTGGATCATTGTCATGCTCATGACAATAGCTACTACCATCAAAACAATGGGTGCAGACCCGATCTTTGGGCAATCCGATAGATTCGACAAGATCTTCCACATGAGCAAATTTCAGACTCGTCAGTCCCAGTTGCTTGGCTATTTCCTGCACCATGCGCTTGTATTCTGGTGAATCTGTTTTTGCATACTCTGCCAGTTTTGCATTTTCATCGCCCTCAAAATCCTTGATGATGCGACGGGTAATGAGTTCAAGAGGGCTCTTCTGTGAGGTAAAACCGATAAACGGACAACCATACACCAATGGTGGGCAAGAGATACGTACATGTACTTCCTTTGCACCATTATCGAAGAAGGTACGCACATTGTCGCGTAACTGGGTACCACGTACGATAGAGTCATCACAGAAAACAACACGTTGATCCTTCAAAATGGCAGGGTTGGGAATGAGTTTCATGCGTGCCACCAAGTCACGACGTTTCTGGTTGCCAGGAGTAAACGAACGTGGCCATGTTGGAGTATATTTCAATACAGCACGCTTGTATGGTACTTTCTTTCCGTGTGAGTAACCAAGGGCCATTCCTACTCCCGAATCGGGAATACCACAAACGAGGTCGGCTTCCACTTCAGTATCCTTCTCACCCACAATGCGTCCGTTCTTCTCGCGTACTGCTTCAGTATTGATTCCTTCATAGTCGCTGGCAGGAAATCCGTAATACACCCACAGGAACGAGCATATCTGACAACGGCTCATAGGTTTTTGCAACACTTCGATACCGTCGGCACGCAGTTTTACGATTTCTCCCGGACCTACATCGCGCAGTACTTGATAGTCAAGATTGGGAAAACTTGTCGTTTCGCTTGATACTGCATAGGCATCATCACGTTTTCCTATAACGATAGGGGTACGTCCAAGGAAGTCACGTGCGGCAATAATACCATCTTCGGTAAGAATCAACATCGAGCACGAGCCCTGTATTTTCTGATAAACCTTATTGATACCATCCACAAACGAGTCTCCCATATTGATAAGCAATGCCACGAGTTCTGTCTGGTTGATGACATTCGCCGACATTTCACTAAGGTGCATGCGGCTGGCCAACAATTCATCAGCTATTTCTCTAAGATTATTGATTTTGGCCACTGTGACCACTGCATAACGTCCCAAATGGGAGTTGATGATGATGGGTTGTGGATCTGTATCACTAATAACACCCAGTCCCTGATGCCCCTTAAAGTCGTCAAGTTCATCTTCGAAACGCGAACGGAAATATTGGCGTTCCAACGAGTGGATAGAGCGATGAAAACCGCTTTCCTCATCAAAAGTCACCAATCCTGCGCGTTTGGTTCCTAAGTGCGAATTGTAGTCTGTACCGTAAAACACATCGTTTACACAATCCTTAGTCGAGATCGTACCGAAAAAACCTCCCATTGTATTGCTTGTATTGAAATTACTATACTTTGTTTAGGTCTGCAAAATTACAAAAAATTCATGGAATTACAATAACCCATGCTTTTTTTTTAGTTTTCCATACCGTTTATTTATGCTATATCAATATTCCATCTGCCTCACTCAGCGTCGAAGCCACTCATAGACCATAACAGAAAGCAATATCGACAACACCGAGCAACACACCATTCCAATAGTGGCTGCTACAGCGAAAATACCTGCCTGTATTGGAGGCATCCCACTGAGCATCAAGACACAAAGTATTGCAGGAACTGCCACGAGTCCAGTATCGCGCATCTTGGTCAGCAACGGATTAAGTGCTTTACTCATAGCTCGCACCAGAAATGGGCGCAAGGCTTCTGTTTGCGTTGCACCATTTCCCTGCAAATACTCAAACATACTGGCATGTACCTTGCGATTAAAAGCATAAGTGAGCAACCCACTCCTACTCGCTCTCAAGGCTTCGCCATGAAGCAGAGCCATTACAGGCACCCAAAACCAAATATTACCGAAGGGATTCTGACCCATAATCACCATCACCAGAAGCCCCACAATAAACGTAACAGGAACCACTCCTATTAATATTGGTACAACAAGCCACTTTTTTCGGCAACAAACCATCGTTACTATAACCTCCAACAATAGTAGCAACAGAACGTCTAGCCACCATACGGCTGATTGAAACACAAAATTAAATACCACGACCAGCACCAACATGGCAATAGCCCAACAACCTGTTGTAGTGAGCAGACGATAGAGTAGTCGGCGGTCGTTCTTATAAAAGACGGTCAACGGAATGGCCAACAGCATGAGTCCGGCCAACAACTGAAAGATGATACTATTCATAGTTGTATCTGCTTTTGAGCAATTAGGGGGTTAACAACCAATACCGATGCTCCGTTGCGAGCTGCTTCCAAAAGCATTTTGTCTGCTGTCTGTCGTGTTGCTTCTGATATTTGTGACGAAGGTTCATCCACAACGACGAGCGTCTTTCGCAAGCCAACGGCACGATGCACAAGCGACAGAAACTGCTCGTCTGCAGTAAGTTGCGACCAAGTCCGACCATCTTCTTCACCTTGAGAAGATTCTTGTACTGAAGTTTCTCGACTATTGATTTTCAACGAATTTACCGTTGCGTCACATTGTGCTATTGTATCATAGCCCTCTACCAGCGACAGTTGTTGCGGCACATAAGCTGTAGCGCGCCGAAAAAAAGGAGCCGACAATGGAGTTAGCAATTCACCATCGATACTGATATGCCCTCCGTCGATAGACACCATCCCGAGCACAGCCCGAAGCAAAGTGGTCTTTCCTGTCCCTGCTTCACCATATATACCAACCATCTCACCATCGCCCACTGTCAGCGAGCAATCAGCCAAGAGTCCGTCAATCTTTACATGGTGTAATTCTAACATCGGTTGTTTTTTTGATGGCAAAGATACAATATAGTGAATAAAAAGCCAAATATATTCGTGATTTTCTTTTGTACTTCTCCCGATTTGCACTACCTTTGCACTCATGATAAAAAGTAAGAGACGAATGTTGGCCGAATGGGAACCGCAAAGTGCGGTACAACTGACATGGCCTCACAAAGATACAGACTGGGCTCCTATACTGCCAGAAATCACCTCAGTATATGAGGAAATGAAGCGAGAAATAGAAAGCAGAGAAACCGTTATCGTAGTCGATGACATACCACACAACGACACATGGGCACGCGACCATGGTTTCATTACCGTAGAAGAAAACGGCCAACTGAATCTGCTCGACTTTAAATTCAACGGATGGGGCGAGAAATATGCCGCAGAACTCGACAACGATATCAACCGACAACTCTACGAACAACAGCTGGTGAAAGGCATTTACGAGTCACACCTCGATTTCGTTCTTGAGGGCGGTAGTATTGAAAGCGATGGCAAAGGCACTATCTTCACTACCACCTGTTGCCTGATGGCGCCACATCGCAACCAACCTCTTACACAACAAGAGATAGAACAACAACTGAAAGAATGGCTCGGAGCAGAACGCATCGTCTGGATCAACCATGGTTCGCTCATAGGTGACGATACCGATGGACATATTGATACACTGGTACGCATAGCTCCTAACGACACCTTATTATATATAGGGGCCGACGACGAACATCCCGACCTGTTGCTCATGGAGCAAGAACTCCAGCAGCTACGCACCATCGACGGACATCCCTACCGATTGCTCCGATTACCCATGCCACGTCCCATCTATGATGATGGCGAGCGACTACCTGCCACCTATGCCAACTACCTGGTGATAAATGGCGCCGTCCTCGTACCCACCTACAACCAACAGGACCTTGACCAAGAAGCCATAAGCACCATCGGCAAGGCCTTCCCAGATAGAGAAATCATTGGTATCGACTGTCGCGCTGTCATCCGGCAACACGGATCGTTACATTGTTGCACCATGCAGTATTACTAAGATGAAAACAGGAATCATTCAACAGCACAATACGGCGGACATACAAGACAACCGCCAACGACTGGCAGAGAGCATACGTTCGCTCGCCAAACAGGGTGCAGAACTCATCGTTCTGCAGGAACTCCACAATTCGCTATACTTCTGTCAGACCGAGAATGTCGATCTATTCGACTTGGCAGAAACCATCCCAGGCCCTTCTACCGATTTCTTCGGAGCATTGGCACGCGAACTCCAAGTGGTCATCGTCACCTCTTTGTTTGAACGACGTGCACCCGGACTCTATCACAACACGGCAGTAGTATTAGAGAAAGATGGTTCTATAGCAGGAAAATACCGCAAAATGCATATCCCCGATGACCCAGCATACTACGAGAAATTCTATTTCACACCAGGCGATTTGGGGTTCCACCCCATCCAGACCTCTGTAGGCCGACTTGGCGTACTGGTTTGCTGGGACCAATGGTATCCTGAAGCAGCACGCCTGATGGCACTACAGGGAGCAGATATGCTGATCTATCCTACCGCCATCGGTTACGAGAGTAGCGACACACCCGATGAGCAAGAACGTCAACGCATGGCTTGGCAAACCGTACAACGTGGCCACGCAGTAGCCAACGGACTACCCGTAGTGACCGTCAATCGTACCGGCCACGAACCAGACCCCAGCAAACAAACCAACGGAATACAGTTCTGGGGCACCTCGTTTGTTGCCGGCCCGCAAGGTGAACTGCTCTACGAAGCACCACGCGACAGCGAAACCACAGCCATTATCGATGTCAACCTGCAACGCTCCGAACAGGTACGCCGTTGGTGGCCCTTCCTTCGCGACCGACGCATAGACCACTACGATGATATCATCAAACGGTTCATCGACTGACAATCAACTCTCTTCAACAAGCAAACAACAAACAACCCAAACAGAATATGGCAAACAATCTAAGATTCCAAGTGGTAGAAGAAGCCTTCAAGAAGCATGCACTCGATGTGGAGGCACCAAGCGAGAGACCATCAGAGTATTTCGGCAAATACGTATTCAGCCGACAAAAGATGTATAAATACCTACCTGCCGACATCTACAACAAGATGATCGACGTGATGGACAACGGCGCCCGATTGGACCGTTCCATAGCCGATGCCGTAGCGGCTGGCATGAAACAATGGGCAAAAGAGATGGGGGTAACCCACTATACCCACTGGTTTCAGCCACTCACCGAAGGAACTGCCGAGAAACACGATGCCTTCGTAGAACACGATGGCAAAGGCGGAATGATAGAAAAATTCTCAGGAAAACTGTTGGTACAACAGGAACCAGACGCCTCTTCTTTCCCCAATGGCGGTATCAGAAACACATTCGAGGCACGAGGCTATTCTGCCTGGGACCCCACAAGTCCGGTGTTCATCATCGACGACACACTCTGTATCCCCACCATCTTCATTGCCTATACTGGCGAAGCCCTCGACTATAAGGCTCCGCTATTACGATCTATCCATGCCGTAGACAAAGCTGCAACAGATGTCTGCCAGTATTTCTATGACGATGTCAATAAAGTGCAGGTCAATCTGGGTTGGGAACAAGAGTATTTCCTTGTTGACGAAGGACTCTATTCTGCACGTCCTGACCTACTAATGACAGGTCGCACCCTAATGGGACATGAGAGTGCGAAAAACCAACAGATGGATGACCACTATTTCGGAACCATCCCCGACCGCGTACAGGCTTTTATGAAAGACCTTGAGATACAAGCTCTCGAACTGGCCATCCCTGTAAAGACCCGCCATAACGAGGTTGCCCCCAACCAGTTTGAATTAGCCCCCATCTTTGAAGAGTGCAATCTGGCTGTCGATCACAACATGCTGCTCATGTCGCTCATGAAAAGGGTGGCCCGCAAACACGGATTCCGAGTGTTGCTCCACGAGAAGCCCTTTGACGGCATCAACGGATCGGGCAAGCACAACAACTGGAGCTTGTCTGCCAATAATGGTATACTACTCCACGCACCAGCTAAGACTCCTGAGGAGAATCTGCGCTTCGTCACATTCATCGTTGAGACCTTGATGGCTGTTTTTCATCATAACGGACTGTTGAAAGCATCTATTATGAGTGCCACAAATGCCCACCGCTTGGGTGGCAACGAAGCACCACCTGCCATTATCTCGTCATTCCTGGGCAAGCAACTCAACGAACTCCTCGACCATATCGAAAAGAGTGAGAAAAACGAGCTCTTCAACCTAAAGGGCAAACAGGGCATGGAAATAGATATTCCACAGATTCCAGACCTCATCATCGACAATACCGACCGCAACCGCACATCGCCTTTTGCTTTCACCGGCAATCGCTTTGAATTCCGTGCTCCCGGTTCCGCAGCCAACTGCGCCTCGGCCATGATAGCACTCAATGCAGCGATGGCAGAAGCCCTCGTATCTTTCAAAGAGCGTGTCGATGCACTCATCAACAAGGGCGAAAACAAAATTTCTGCTATTCTCGATGTGCTGCGCGAAGATATACGCACCTGCAAACCCGTGCGCTTCGATGGCAACGGCTATTCCGACGAATGGGTAGAAGAGGCACGTCAACGTGGTCTCGACGTCGAAAAGTCATGTCCCATCATATTCGAGCGCTACCTCGACGAGTCGAGCGTCCGCATGTTCGAACAGACCAAGGTCATGAACCGCAAAGAACTTGAAGCTCGCAACGAAGTAAAATGGGAGATGTATGTCAAGACTTTGCAGATTGAAGCACGCGTATTGGGCGACCTCGCCATGAACCACATCATCCCTGTCTCTACCCACTACCAAAGCAAACTCATTAAAAACGTGCAGGGTATGAAAGACGTCTTTAGTGCAGAAAAGGCAGACAGACTCTCCTCACGCAATATGAAACTTATTGAAGAGATTGCAGAGCGCACCGAGAAGATTGAACAACTGGTAGAAGAACTAACCGATGCCCGTCGTGTAGCCAATCATATCGAGTCCATCCAACAGCGTGCCATCGCCTATCACGATACTGTAGAACCTCATATGGATGCCATCCGTTACGAGATAGACCATCTCGAAATGATTGTTGAGGACGGACTATGGACGCTACCCAAATACCGCGAACTGCTGTTCATCCGATAGCCGTTCGTCCTTTATCCCCCATCCCAAGCGCATGGCTTCTGCTTATTGAAGTCCATGCCGCTTGGGATTTTCATTTCCTCATCACAAATACAACCCTATCAACCAACCATCCCACCGAGTAGCCTCATCAGCATAAACATTTGAGAAAGCTATTGTCACTCTTTGTCACCACTTGAGCTGCAGTTTCGTAGGCGTATCCGCGATGCTCATAAACTATCCATAAAAATAAAGAAAGAATGTCGTTTAGGAATATAACAGATTGATATTCTTTAAGACAACGTTTTGGCAAGAGTATTTTCTAACGTTTGACAAAGGTATTATCAACGTTTGACAAAGGTATTATCAACGTTTGACAAAAGTATTATCCAACGTTTGATAAAGGTATTATCCAACGTTTGATAAAAGTATTATCCAACGTTTGACAAAAGTATTATCCAACATTTGATAAAAATGTTATCAAGGTTTGAAAAAGTGATGATAAACATCAGCAACTCCGTTTATACATCGATATAGATGGTAGTAGTGGGCGAAATTTTTACAAAAACTAAAACCTTTTCGATTATGGAGCAATTTGATATCAACTGGCTATTGTCGCAGTTTCCCCCGAACAACAATCTTTTCACTTCTCGACAAGTTGCCCGGATTACTTCCAGGCTTTCCTTCCGGAACTTCCAAACCCTGGCGACCATAATACTCCTTCCAATAGGCAGTCACTTTTCCCGTCTTGTCATGAAACGACATGGGGATGGGATTAAACACCAGTTCACCATGCGGTGTCCTATAGCATTTTTGCACCAGTTCGCTACAATACATCGCACTATCTGACGGCATAAAATTGAAGTCGTATGGTGTACCGATAAACTGCATAGCCCGTTCCACCGAGCGTGCCACACCAGTAGTATCTTTGAGTTGCGCCACCACCACAGTCTGTCGCCTTGCCATAAAACTATCTATTGGAGTGAGGCACACCCCTTGGTGTATCGCCTCAAGTGCAAATGCCGCCCCCTTGTCTTTATGGAAAATCGCCACATGATCTATTTGTTTTCCATCAAGTCCTGTTGTCACATCGGTAATGTTATTACCGTTTTCTGCCACACAGAAGAGCAAGTCCCCTTCTGCCAGGCTTTTTACGTTTATCTCATTTTGTCCTCGTGTACCAAGACACATAGCTAAGCACACAACAACTGCCATATTTTTCATCTTATTCATTATGATTTCTACTTTACCCACATTTTGACAAGCAACAAAAGTAGGATTTTATTTTGAATTCAGCAAATGAAATGATGTTTTTTATTGTTGTCCAGTAAAATGACTATCTTCGCTCATGATATTATTATTTCTAACAAAAACAAAGATAAACCAAAGGACTGATACCTCGTGAGAAGTATCTGCCCCAATATATGTTGTTTGCAAAAGTTCTAGTAGCCAGCAATAATTTCAAATAATCTCATCGTTAATTAGCAATCAACAATTTTGTCAGCATATTGCTTCTACCCCTCAGCGTTTTATATACAACAACTGCGGCTTTGGGCACATATATATTTTTTTAGCATAGATAATGGTATTTGCTTGTAGTTCTTGTTTTTTTTTCTTAACTTTGTAGTCAATATATATAATCTTCATCACGTATGAAACTAAAACTGTTTGTCTTATTACTATTGATTATCATCGTTGTCATGCCATCGGATGCCCAAACACCTGGGACTTCCCACATGCCACCAGTTAATCAAGCAATACCACACATCAGCAACCACCTAAACGTGACAACATATCTACCTGTCAAAAAGAGCATGCCAGCCGTTTCAGAGGCCAGAATACAAGATTATTTCCCTTTAAGCGAAGCTGTGATATATACCGATACTAAAGAGTATAAAGTCGTAAATATTACCGCAAATATGCTGGCCGATGATATTGAACGCGTCACAGGCAAACACCCCAGAGTTGTGAAAACGACATCACTCAAAAACATCCCAAAGGGAGGAGCTGTAGCCGTAACATTCTTACCCACAAGTAAAGTGAAACAAAAACAGTTTTTTTTAGAAACTTAAACAAACAAATATTATATTATTATGAAATTATCAAACAAATTTATCGTCATCATTGGCATACTTACCATGATGACAATGCCTTGCAAGGCACAGAAGTGGGAACATTTGGCAGACACCCCTCAAATGGGATGGAGCACATGGAACAAGTTTCAAGGTAATATCTCTGAGGACATCATCAAGGGCATCGCTGATGTGATGGTAGAAACAGGGCTACGCGATGCGGGTTATACCTATATCAATATCGATGATTGTTGGCATGGGAAACGTGATGTCGACGGGTTTATTCAGGCCGACCCGATAAAGTTTCCAAACGGCATAAAGGCCGTGGCCGACTATGTTCACAGCAAAGGGCTTAAACTTGGCATCTATAGTGATGCAGGCTCTGCAACCTGTGCAGGCAGACCAGGATCACTCGGACACGAATATCAAGATGCTATCCAATATGCCCGTTGGGGAGTGGACTATCTGAAATACGACTGGTGTAATACCACCAATGTGAATCCCCAAGGAGCATATCAACTCATTAGCGACGCTCTCCGTTCTGCTGGTCGTCCTATTTTCCTAAGTATGTGCGAATGGGGCAATAGTCAACCTTGGAAATGGGCTCGTGAGATTGGCCATTCATGGCGTACCACACCCGATATATGGTGTCATTTCGATTCTTTGCGTGTATTCCCAGGCTACACCCAGTTTGGTGTGATGCAGTGCATCCAATTCAACGACTCATTGCGTCAGTATGCAGGCAAGGGATACTGGAACGACCCCGACATGCTGGAGGTGGGCAATGGTATGACAGAAAACGAGGATCGTGCCCACTTTACCATGTGGTGTATGATGGCCAGTCCACTGATACTTGGAAACGACCTACGCAACATGAGTGAGGCTACTCGCAATATTATTATGAACAAGGAGATGATAGCAATCAATCAAGACACACTTGGCATTCAAGGTCTGCACTATTGCGACCGTGATGGACTACAATTCTGGTTTAAGCCTTTGGCAGGTGGCGATTGGGCTTTCACCATTCTTAATCCCACACAGAATAACATTGTGTGTGAACTAAATTGGCAAGATTTCAATTTTATTGATTCGCAAGTGAGTAAAATGAGCACAGCTTTCAATACGAACATATATAAAGTCTATAACCTTTGGACACATAAGATGGAGGGCAAAACAAATTTAAAAAACAAAATTGTCCGTAAGGTTACTGTAAAATCTCGTGACGTTGTATCATATCGTTTAATAAAATAAGTTATTACTTTCTGGCAAATAGAAGGCACTCTCCGTCTCATTTTTACCAGATAACAATGGTACTATATTTTAGTAATTAAGAATAAGACAAAGAAACATCATATTCATAGTGATTTCCATAAAAAATGTTGATTACGGCATCACCTTATGCAAATGATAGAAAGATAAGCAACTCCTAAGATAGCAAAACATGACTATTTCTCGAAGTGTTGATAGTCTTTTACTGTACGCCAATGTCCTCCCCAGACAAAACCATGTTGACGAAACAGACGATAGCATAGGTCGCGTTCTGTTATCTTATAGGGAAAGGAAGCCCGACGGTCTGCATATCTGCGGGCAGTAGAAGGTTGTATATAGAGCGTTCCATCTTTGCGGCGTCGCACGCATGGATTGTAGAGAGGATTGATGTCGATAGCTAATCCTCGCGCATGTTTAGAGAGTGTTTTACTTCCTGCCACTTTGCGATAGCAATAACACGAAGTATTATTGGCCCGCATGGATTGTTCATCGTCGTTACCATAGTCTGAGATAGGGCGAATGCGTTCTATGGGATATCGTTGTCGGTATAGTTCTGCAAATATCTCACGCAGGTCATCTGTTATTGTATGATTACAAACAATTGTTCCTGTATGTGTCACTCCTTGCCCATCGATATGTTTCACTTGAAGCGTATCGAGTCTCACCCCTGCCGGTTGTGCAGAAGTTGTCAGTAGTGTCAAGCACCATACCATAATAATTAGTATTTCTCGCTTCATCGCTACAAAGGTAGTGCAAACCGAGAGAAATACAAAGAGAAACAAAGTTTTTCTTTTATTTCCGAACTGACGAACGAAGAAAGTGCAGAGTCAAGCTCGCTTGAACTATGCCTTTCAAGGAGAAAGGAAACCAAAAGGTTAAGTGCAGCCTACCTTGGACCGCAGGTCAAAGGCAACGATCAAATAAGAAAAACACCAATTTTTGTAGCAACTAAGGCTGAGAGAAAATGCAATATAAAAGGAGTATTATGCACATATTTGATGAGAAATGCTTACCTTTGCAGATAAAATGAAATAAAAACGGCAAGAAATATTCACTTTTGAAAACAAAATACAGCACAATAATGACAAATGATAACATTAATGAGATACTGCTAAAGAATGTCAGCATCCTCTCACGACATTCGGAGAAAGAAGACAGTATGATGCCGAAAGGTAACGCTCCCCTGCCCTCTGTAGAGAGTGTGCGCAACATTGTGACGTTAGTGAAAAGCATCATTTTCAGCGACTATTTCTACCAACGACAACCACAGGAGGAAATCCGTTCCTATTATATCGGTGTAAAGATGGAAGACCTATACAAAGAGTTGAAGGAACAGATTGCCCGTGGACTACAGTTCTGCAAGCAGATGGGTGAAGAGGAAGTGCAACACAAAGCCGAGACGCTGACTTTAGAATTTATTGATGAACTGCCAGAGCTGAAGCGTCTGCTCTATACCGATGTGGAAGCCATGTTCGACAACGATCCTGCCGCAGAAACCTACGGTGAGGTAATCTTCTGTTATCCAGTGGTCAATGCCATGACCCACTATCGCATTGCCCACGCCCTCCACGTGAAGAATATTCCCGTCATACCGCGTATCATCACCGAACAAGCACACTCCAAGACTGGTATCGACATACACCCCGGCGCTACCATAGGAGAGTATTTTGCTATTGACCATGGTACTGGTGTTGTGATTGGCGAAACCTGTATTATCGGCCATCATGTCACGCTCTACCAGGGTGTTACGCTTGGTGCAAAGAGTTTCAAATACGACGAGCAGGGTAATGTGCTTAACGTTCCACGCCACCCGATTATAGAAGACCATGTGACAGTATATTCCAATGCTTCGATACTTGGACGCATCACTATTGGCCACGATAGTGTGATAGGCGGTAACATCTGGGTTACACACGATATTCCACCCCATTCACGCATTCAACAGTCGAGGGCGGTCGATGTATCATTCAATGGTGGATTGGGGATATAAATTCCTCTTTGATTAGACTGAGGTCGGATAAAGACTGAGAAAAAAAGAGGGCCTGTTTGGGTCCTCTTTCCTTTTTCTCTTATATAACGATATTATTTAAATTCATCTTTCGGTACCATGATAAACTGTCTGTCTCCGGCAGCTCTTGTTCTTGTCACCTTTACCAGATTGAAAGCGGCGAGTGTTGAACCATCATAGTAATCGTCGAAATATCCACGGAAGTGTGGGGTTCTACCCACAGTGTAGATATCATAGTCGCGAACTACCACGGTTGTATTATCATCGTAGTCAATATATATTTTGCCACCTCTTACCGTCCAATCGAAATAAGTCTGACTACTGCGTCCTGTGTTGAGGTTGTAGTCAATTTCATACCCCGTACCACCACGTGAGAAGTCTCCTTCCTGTACAAAGGTTATCTCTGTTTCGTAGGTATCAGTCATGTGCTGACCATAGCGATAGTCATAAAACTCGCTTGAGAGTGTTCCACTCCATACGCCATCGAGGTCGTATGCCAAATCGGTATCCGAATCGCAACTGGTCATCACAAACATGGTGCAGATGGCCATCAGGGTGTAAGTCAATGTTTGTTTCATAATCATATATCGTTTAGTTTCTGGAAACAAAGGTAGTGCAAATCGAGAGAAATACAAAACATATTTCCCTTTTTTCTATAGGGAAACCCCTATTCTTCTGTAGGAAAATATATTTATCCCTTATTGCCCTTCAACTCAGAAACACGATTTTAGAGATAGAGTCCTACAAGAATCTATTAGTCGATTTATGATAAATATCATAGAATAGATTTTTTTACAATTTTCTTCATGGGTATTTGATTAAATTTTGCTATCTTTGCAAATGATAAGCATGAAGTGGCTGTACGAGTACCACTTCAAAATTTCTTTTCCATTATTAACACAATCAATAAAGAAGCGGCACGATTGGGAAATCCTGCCGCTTTCTATTCTTTTTTGTATTCTTACGAATTAGGATTGTTTCTTACCAAATTCGGGATCAACATCCAAAAACCACGTCACGATATAAGTCAGCGAACAAGTCCCTATCACGATGAGGAAGAACACAGGATAGCCCACAGCCTCTTGCAGGGCTCCAGCAAACATGCCCGGTATCATCATCGACAGAGCCATGAAGGCAGTACACAGCGCATAGTGGGAAGTTTTATGGTCGCCACGGCTATAATATATAAGGTATAGCATATAGGCAGAGAAGCCGAATCCATAGCCAAACTGCTCAACAAAGACGCATATATCAATGATCAACAGATTGGAGGGTAAGGCATAGGAGAGATAGACATAGACAAGGTCGGGCAACGTGATCGCCATTACCATAGGCCAGAGCCATCGTTTCAATCCGTCACGACTTGCCACTACTCCACCGAGTATTCCACCGAGGGTCAGTCCGATGATTCCTACTGTGCCCTGCACTAATCCGTATTCCACATCGGAAAGACCGAGTCCGCCATTGCGTACGGAGTCAACAAGGAACAATGCCGACACCTTAGCCAACAGTCCTTCAGGCATACGATAGAATAGCATGAAGCAGATAGCCACCCACATCTGCGGTTTTCTAAAAAATGTCACCACTGTGGCCACAAACTCATCTGCTATCTGGCGCATAGTACGACGCACTTTATCGCTATCCTCGCTGGGGCGTGGTAATACCCAACTATGGTAGAGCCATAAGGCGATGAAGAGTCCTGCCATGAAATAAAATACCAGACTCCATGCATAGGTAATACTACGAGTGAGGACCTGTAACACACCGGCAAGACCTACCAACAGTCCTGATGCCACAATAGTGGCTATGCGATAGAAGGTGGAGCGGATTCCTACAAAGAATGCCTGTTCGTGTTGGTCAAGACCGAGCATATAGAAACCGTCGGCAGCAATATCGTGGGTAGCACTACCGAACGCCATCAACCAAAAGAAACATAGCGACCCTTGCAACCACCATGGACCTGGTATGGTAAACGCCACACCAGCCAAGGCTGCCCCGATGAGCAGTTGCATCGCCACTATCCACCAGCGTTTGGATCGGAGTATATCCACGAACGGGCTCCAGAGCGGTTTGATGACCCATGGCAGATAGAGCCATGAAGTGTAGAGTGTGATATCGGCATTTGACAAGCCGAGACGTTTGTACATGATGAGTGAGATGGTCATCACAGCCACATAAGGCACTCCCTCGGCAAAATAGAGCGATGGAACCCATGTCCACGGCGACATTCGTTTGTTGTGTAACATCAGTATATCTTTTTAATTTCGGCTCCACGATAGTAGTGAAGCAGTATTTCATCGTATTTATATCCTTGTTGTCCCATGACGGCGGCTCCTATCTGACAGAGTCCGACGCCGTGTCCCCAACCGCGTCCATGCAGTCGGAAGCCTGTTTCAGTTTTCTCTACATCGAAGGCAGAACTATAGAGATGGCTCTCGCTGAGGGTCCGACGTATCTCAAGTTCCTTACCGATAGTGAAGGTTTTCTTCGTACCCACTATTTTGAGTTTCCATATACGTCCACTCTTGCCTCGCTCTAAAGGAATGAGGTCGGTAATGGTGCCGAAGTCTTCTTTGAGTTTCTCGCTGACCAGTTGGGAGAGTTTCTCTGTAGAATACTCCACGGTCCAGCGATAGAAATCGTTGGTCTCTTGATCGTAGTCGTTGAGTACTTGTTCCAGTACGGCCTTATCGTTGGTGTTGCAGAAGGGGTCTTCTACTGAAACGAGATATGGTTTCGGAGTATCCTCCCAACAATACTGAAATTCCTCGGTCACTCCACCGCAACATTTCGAGAATCGTGCGTCACATATTTCATCGCCATAACATAGGATTTGTCCTCGTGTGGCTTGCAAGGCTTGTTCTACAGCCGGACTGGTTTGTTTGGTGATGCCTTGATAGCGTTGGCAATGGTCGTCGGCACAAACATCGAAGATGGTATGGTCTTCGCGGTCGTACCAGCGGATGAGTTCGTCGTCTTTCTTGACAAACGAGAAGAAACCATCTTTGCGTTGTCCAGCTTCCTCCCGTCTGCGCATCTGCGCCAAGAGCCATGACCGGGAGATAACGGCATGAGCTTTCAGCAGTTCCACACCAGCCGTTGCCTTCATCTCGCTGGAGATGACGCTGGCCAGATAGCGTTCCACAGGCAGTTGGTTGATGGCTGTTATCTTATCAGATTCGACCACAAGGCGTAGTGTGCCGAGGAATACCTGTGTCTCTTTTCGTTCCCAATGGAAATTAACACCGATGGTCACATCATGGAGCGAGAACGACGCTGTTGGGGTTTGTGGTGTGAAGGTCAGTTCGCGATATTGCATGCCTCGCCATAGGATTCCGCCTTCAGAAAATTCCACTACCTGTTCGCCTTTTATGAGTTCTCCTTTTGCCATATATGGTGCGTTGAGAGCAAAGGCGATTTTCTGTCCGCTTACAATTCCCACGGTGACATCAGGCTGTACGCCGTGTTCCTTCTGTGTTGATGTAGAGACTCTTGCCTCTTTCATCTTGCGGATGGCTTCTGCCACCTCATCGGGGGTGAGAGTCACTTCCTGCAGGATGGCTGATGCCTTTTCTGGAGTCAGTTTACGGAAGTCTTCCTCACGTGGTGTGATGATGAGTCCCCCCATATCTACGGCACCCGGACTGATGATGTATTGTTGTTCGCCTGTTGCAGTATAGCAGTCTGGGCGATGTTTTCTGCGTGGCAATACGACAGAGAGGATTGCGTCACCTTGTTTCCATGCTATGATATTCATCATCGGTTCGGTGTCGTCTGCCTGCATCGGCAAACTGTCATACAAGCGACGGAACAACTGGCAGCCTCGCTCTTCGCAATGGCTGCGCACGAGGAATGCAGCTGCGGGATATTCGGGTATCTGCCAGATGCCCTCTTCACCATCGCTCACCACTTCTATCAAGCTGCGACTGAGTCGTTGCCATGAACGTTGCAACGGCAACTTACCGCTACAGATGGCTTGCAGATGGGCATGATCAGGTGCCGATGCGCCACATTTCGGTCCATTATATAATAAGGTAAAATCACGATGCTGGCACACCAGGTGGAGCAGTTCATCGTACATAGGCAGGATGGCTTGTCGCTGATGGCGCAAGGTAGGTAGTGTGAAATGGATGGGGAGGATGGGGAACGGATTGACTAAGAGTTCGTAATCGCCATCGATTGTATGGTGCATCTGTTCTTTGGGTCTGTTCTTCTGACAGAGGAAGCAAGGTCTTTCTGCCAACGATTTAGCATCAATCTTCGCTCCTGTAGATCGGATGCGCGCTGGATTCCATTGCACTTGGAGCGAGAGATTGTCGGCCAACAGTTCGCGAGTCTCTACTCTTGTCAGTTCGCGATAGCGTTGGCACACTTCATCCCACACGGCCATTTGTCGGTTGAAGAAGCGCATCAGAGCAGACTGCTCCATCCTGTCGTGCAGTCCTTGGTTCATCCGCTGGCGTGCTTTCAATTCCATGGTGCGCAGACGGTCTTTATAGAGATTGTTGGCGTTGATTTTCTCTACAGATAGTGCTGCGTCTGAGTTGCCCCCCCAACGGCGGCAGAGATACAGTTCGGTGAAGATACGTCCGATACGGAAGTGGCGCGAGAACATCAAGCCGAGAGCATAGTCTTCGCCATACGAGGTATTGGGGAACTGCACCTGTCGGAGCAATGGGGTAAAGAAGGCGCGTGGCGCACCGAGTCCATTGATGCGGAGTGCATTGTTTGGTCCGTTTTCGTCAGTCCATTCGTGATGATCGATAAGTCCTGGCGGTAAGGTGTTGAGTTCAAAGTCGCACATGCGATAGGAACCAATCACCATGGCTGCCTTCTGCTTATAGAATGCTTCTACGATAGTTTTCAGCGTAGCGGGTGACGAATAGAGGTCGTCGCTATCGAGCTGTACGGCAAAGCGTCCACACCATTGGCTGTTGATTGCTTCGTTCCAGCATCCGCCAATACCGAGATCATGACGTTTTGGAGTGATGACCACGAGGCGTTTATCGGCCTTTGCCATATCCGCCAGGAGTTGTCCTGTACCGTCGGTCGAATGGTTGTCCACCACAATCACATTGAAATTGAAGTCGGCTTTCTGTGCCAATGCACTCTTCACAGCATCGCAGATGGTCTTGGCACGATTGAAAACCGGGATAACGACCGAGGCTTCAACCTCAAATTCCTGTTCTTGGAAGTCGATATCTTCGTATTGTGTAGTATCCACCATGGCGTTGACAGCACGCAGATGTGCTGTGCAGGCGCGTTCCATCTCTATCTGCACTTCGCGGTTGGCAGGATTGACATAGTCAAACTGCTTGACACCTGATGCTCGCAAATCGCTTTCGTCTTCGGTATAGAGATATTCGTTGAGGTGGAACAAGAGTCCTTGTCGGCTCAATGCCAATCGCAAGTCATAGAGTCCTGCCCATTGATAGTCGGCAGAAGGTCCATCGGTCATATATTGTTGCAAGGCTTCGTTGCGCAACAGCCAGATGCTACCGAAATCGAAATCGTCGCGTAGAGAACCCTCTTGATAGTCGATCACGGGATGTGCGGTACGCTTACCTTCTTCCATTTGCCAGCGGTCGCTATAAACCATAACGGCTCCGGTATCTTCTGCTGCCAGCGCCATACGTTCCAATGCGACGTTGCCTAAAGTTCCAGAATTGGGTTTCACGCTTAGCATGACATAGGGAGCGGAAGCATGTTGCGCCACTTGTTTCACCAATGCACTACTGGTGAGGTTTTCCACACGAAGGAGTGTACATCCTTTGGGTGGCTGTTGTTCAGCCAAGTCTCCGTTGACTAAAAGAAATATATTGCTTACTGTTGTGCTTTGCTGTAGTTGTTCCACTTTTTCGGCAATATCCGCAAGTGAGTGGCAAGCCACGAAGCAGTCTATTTTCTGTCTCATTTTTCTTTTTTTTTATTTATTTTCTACAAAGGTAGTGCAAACCGAGAGAAATACAAAGAGAAACGAAGTTTTTCTTTTATTTCCGAACTAAAGAACGAAGTAAAGGCATAGCCCAAAATACATTTTACGGCTCGGCTTCGGGATGTATTCGGGATGCCGTCGGGATATATTTCTATCCTTTTCATGTACGAAGCAAGTCCCAAGCAAGTTCCAAGTAAGTCCCAAAAACTTACTAATGGAGGGGGAGTCAGATAGGAGCTACTACCCAGATACATATTAAGCATGTTGAACTCAAATAAGCGATTAAGGGTAATGTTTATCCACCTACGAATCCTAACTGCATGATCATATAAGCCTTTTTTCACGCGCGCTCGAAAAGAAGATACGTCAAGTAAGCAATTATCAGACAACAAAAAAGTACATCATACTATAACACAATAACTTAACACATAAAACCAACAAAGAACAAACCATAGTAAATTAACGACTATCATGATGCCTGATTACAGAATTATTGTTGTCAAATGGTGATTTCTTGCCATTATTCTCGCGCACGCGAATAAACAATCAATTTTATACTTCAGAAACAACAAATATTGTAGTCCGGAAAACAAATCTTCCATCGAAAAATGGTTGTTACCTGCTATAAAATTCACAAATAAATCATTTAAGAGAATATGCAAAGAACCCCCTTTATACGAAAATAGCAGTAAAAAGAATATAAAAGGTAATTCAGAATTCGTCTTTCTCGACATTTTTTCATACCTTTGCAAGCTATAATGCAACCCGAAAGAATGGACATAACAAAAAAAAGACTGCTCGGACTGACGCCCACCGAACTCAAGACTGTGGTCGCTGAGTTTGGAATGCCAGCATTTACCGCTAAGCAGATAACCCAATGGCTCTACGAGAAACATGCCAAAAGCATAGACGAGATGACCAACATCTCGAAGCAAAACCGTATGCGGCTGGCTGAAGAATACGAAGTAGGCGCCTGGGAACCCATAGATTGCCAACGCAGTATCGACGGTACTGTAAAATACCTATTTCCTGTCAGTTGTGGAGAAGGGAAGTTTGTTGAAACCGTTTATATACCCGATGGCGACCGAGCCACAATCTGTGTATCATGCCAGGTGGGCTGCAAGATGAACTGCCTATTCTGCCAAACGGGCAAGCAAGGATGGGAAGGCAACCTCACCGTGGCAGACATCCTCAACCAGATTTACGCCATGCCAGAGGCCGAAACCCTGACAAACATTGTGTTTATGGGACAAGGCGAACCGATGGACAACCTCGATGCCATATTGCGCGTATGCGAAATAATGACCGCAGACTGGGGATACCAATGGAGTCCAAAACGCATCACAGTAAGTTCGGTGGGCGTAAGAAACAAGTTGAAGCGCTACCTCGACGAGAGCGATTGCCACGTAGCAATATCCATGCACTCGCCACTCCACGAACAGCGCCTGCAACTGATGCCTGCAGAGAAAGCAATGCCTATCGAAGAAACGGTAGAACTGCTGCGACAATACGATTTCTCACATCAGCGACGTTGCTCGTTTGAATATATCTGTTTCGGTGGACTCAACGACACGATGGAACATGCCAAAGCCATCATCAACTTGGTAAAAGGACTGGAATGTCGCGTCAACCTGATTCGTTTTCACGAAATCCCAGATGTCAAGTTGCCTGGAGCCAACGAGACTCGCATGGAACAGCTACGCGACTATCTGACACAACACGGAGTGTTTACCACCATACGCGCCAGCCGCGGACAAGACATCTTTGCAGCCTGTGGACTACTCTCCACCGCACACCAGAACAAGAAAGAATAGCAAACCACACAATAACGACTTACACAATAACGACTTTAACAGACTTACACAATAACAAACTCACACAATGGAAGATAAAATGATTCGCGTGGCTATCACGCATGGAGATACAAACGGCATAGGATACGAGGTAATCCTCAAAACATTTGCCACCCCAACCATTCTCGAACTCTGTACCCCTATCGTATACGGTTCGCCAAAACTGGCCGCCTACCACCGTAAAGCACTCAATCTGGAAACCAGTTTCAACATCATAGAACGAGCTGAGGATGCCTGCGATGGTAAGCTCAACATATTAGCATGCTTCGACGACGAAGTAAAAGTAGAGCTCGGACAACCTTCAGAAGAGGCTGGAAAGGCCGCACTAATGGCACTCGACCGCGCCATGACCGACTATCGCTCAGGCTTATATGACGTACTCGTCACCGCACCAATCAACAAAGCCACCATACAAGGTGAAGGATTCCACTTCCCCGGACATACCGAATACATCGAGACCTGCGTGGGAGAAGGAAACAAAGCATTGATGATTCTGATGAATGAAGACCTGAGAGTGGCTCTCGTCACCACACATCTGCCCATACGCAACGTAGCAGAAGCCATCACCCAGGAAGCTATCGTAGAGAAAGCCTCTATCTTCAACCTCAGCTTGAAACGCGACTTCCGAATCTCCAGTCCACGCATAGCAGTACTCTCACTCAACCCCCATGCCGGCGACAACGGACTGTTGGGCAACGAAGAGAAAGACATCATCATCCCTGCCATTGAAGAACTGGAGAAGAAGGGCATACAAGCTTTCGGACCATTCCCTGCTGACGGATTCTTTGGAACCGCAGCCTATTCACACTTCGACGGCGTCCTCGCCATGTATCACGACCAAGGATTGGCACCATTCAAAACCATCGCCCTCGACAACGGAGTGAACTTCACCGCAGGACTACCTATCGTGCGCACATCACCCGACCATGGTACAGCCTATGATATTGCAGGACAAGGCAAAGCCGACGAGAACTCATTCCGTCAAGCCATCTACACCGCTATTGACGTGTTCCGCAACCGACAGTTCTACGACGAACCCATGCAGAACCCACTACCCAAGCTCTACCACGAGAAGCGCGACGACAGCGAGAAAGTGCGCTTTGCCATTCCCAAAGCAAAAGGCAAGACCGAAGACAAACAACAAGCAATAAATGAGTAAGCACTGGCAAAACGGATTCTTCATCTTCGGACTCATTGTGCTCGCCTTGATGGTGACACAACTTGACTTTGCTGCAACATGGGCAGGACTGCAACGGGCAGGATATTGGGCCGTAGCAGTCATCGCACTATGGGCATTCCTATACCTGTTCAATACGGCAGCATGGTGGCTTATCGTCAAAAGTCAAGAAGAACAGAACCCAAACAACAACAGCGCAACAGCACCCTTGCCAAAGACAACGAAAGATACATCCAACACAGGGGACAGCAAACCCACACCATTCTGGTGGCTATATAAAGTGACCATTAGCGGTTTTGCACTCAACTATGCCACACCAGGTGGACTAATGGGAGGCGAACCCTATAAAATCATGATGCTCAAGCCAAAAATCGGAACCGAACGGGCCACCTCGTCAGTCATACTACACACGATGACCCATATCTTCTCCCATTTCTGGTTCTGGCTGTTGTCATGTGCACTCTACATACTGACACAACCCATGACCACGCTGATGTGGATTCTATTACCCATCATAGCCACATTCTGCCTGTTGGCCATTTGGTTCTTCCTGAAAGGCTACAAGCGCGGTATTACCGTATGGCTCATGCGGTTACTAAGCCATTTCCCCTTGGTAAAACGCTGGGCACAACCTTTCGTGGAACGCAATGCCGAACGACTACACGAAGTAGATAAGCAGATTGCCGCACTCCACAACCAAAACCAAAACACCTTCGTAGGAGCCGTCATTTTGGAGCTGGCCTGCCGCATCGCATCAGCATTGGAAATATTCTTCGTACTGTTGGTCATCACGCCATCTGCCAACTATCTGCAATGTATCCTCATACTGGCATTCACAAGTTTGTTCGCCAACCTACTGTTCTTCATACCCTTACAGTTGGGAGGACGCGAAGGCGGATTTCTCATGTCGGCAGGCGGACTGGGAATGACAGCATCCGCAGGAATCTTTGTGGCACTCATCGTACGCATACGCGAATTGGTGTGGACAGGAATAGGCTTGCTGATGATAAAAATCAACCGCAAAACACAAGAAGAGCGATAATTTTCAGCAAGATATGCCATAATGTCAGATTTATTTAGTACCTTTGTCCGCTAAATGAAGAGTTCTGAACTACAGACCATCAAACAACGTTACAGCATCGTAGGCAACTGCGAAAGTCTGAACCATGCACTCGACGTCGCACTACAAGTGGCGCCGACAGACTTAAGCGTGCTTATTGTTGGAGAAAGCGGAGTGGGAAAAGAAATCATACCACGCGTCATACACGACAATTCACCACGCCGCAGAGAGAAGTATTTCGCCATCAACTGCGGTTCTATTCCAGAAGGCACTATCGACTCTGAACTCTTCGGGCATGTGAAAGGATCATTCACAGGAGCCATCAACGACTCACTAGGATATTTCGGAGTGGCAAACAAAGGAACGCTCTTCCTCGATGAAGTAGGAGAACTGCCTTTGGCAACCCAAGCCCGACTGTTACGCGTGCTCGAAACAGGAGAATACATACCAGTAGGAGCTACCGAAGTGCATAAAACCGACGTCCGCATCGTAGCTGCAACAAACGTCAATATCCGACAGGCCATTACAGAGGGACGCTTCCGCGAAGACCTCTACTACCGCCTCAACTCAATCCCCATTCAAATGCCACCACTCCGCAAACGCGGCGAAGACATAATCTTACTGTTCCGTCTCTTTGCCATGCAGATGGCAGAGAAATACCACATGGAAAAGGTTGTGCTGACCGAAGGAGCGAAACAAGTGCTGATGAAATACAAATGGCCAGGCAATGTAAGACAATTAAAAAACATCACCGAGCAAATCTCAATACTCAGCACCGACCGGCAAATCACAGCAGATGCTATCATGCGGTTTATCCCACAGGATCAGGAAACCACACAACTGGCAACTATCCGCACAAAGGATGATCATAGCTTCGAAAACGAAAGAGAGATTCTCTATAAAATACTCTTCGAACTTCGCAGTAATGTCAACGATATGCGACGAGAGATAAGCACGCTGAAAAAACAAATAAACGACGGACAGCCCACACCGGCGAATGACACAACCGGTATTGCCACCACACAACTGGCAACCATCAATACCATACAGCCCATCCAACCAAGAATGGAACTCGCAGAGGCAGAAGAATATGTTGAGCCAGAGAAAGAGCCAGAAAACCTCAATCTCAACGACTGGAGTAGACAGGCACTGGAAAAGGCTCTGGAAAGAAATGGAGGTAACAGAAAAAAAGCTGCATTGGAGCTGGGCATCAGCGACCGAACTCTCTACCGCAGACTGAAGCAATACGGACTGGACAAACCATCCAACAACAAATAACAAAACAGAAATAACAGAGCATGAAACCATTATTCACACATACCACCATCCGACACCTCGCAGCTCCTATGCTTCGCGGAATTGCCGTTGTGGCACTCATGCTGCTCTGCGCCTGTTCGGTAAGCTACAAATTCAATGGTGCCAGCATCGACTATTCAAAAACTAAAAGCATCCAGATAGCCGATTTCCCTATACGTTCCAGCTATGTATGGGGCCCGATGGGACCATTATTCAACAATCAGTTGAAAGACCAGTTTGCAAACCACACCCGTCTGCAACAGGTAAAGCGCAACGGCGACCTAAAAATAGAGGGCGAAATCACCCAATACCAACAGCGAAACAAATCTGTTTCTGCTGAAGGATATTCTGCACAGACCGAACTCTCAATGACGGTCAATGTGCGTTTCACCAACAATGTGAACCACAACGAAGACTTCGAGCGCCAGTTTACGGCCTCGGCAACATACGAAACGACAAAGTCACTCAACTCCGTACAGGAGGAACTCGTGACACAAATGTCGAAAGAACTCTGCGAACAGATATTCAATGCCACAGTGGCCAACTGGTAAAGTCACCGTTAACACAAAAGGTTTAAAGCATGATAAATATTGCAGAGCTCATCAATAATCCGGAGAGAATGGACCGCGACACACTCTATGAGTTGCGAGCCATGCTGGCATTACACCCGTACTACCAGACCATCCGATTGCTGATGCTGCAGAACCTCTATCTGCTCCACGACCCATCATTCGATGAGGAACTGCGCAGATCAGCAGTATATATCACCGACAGACGCACGCTGTTCAATGTGGTGGAAGGCGCACACTACCGCTGGAATCACGAAGCGAAGCCCGTTGAAACAGCACCCGATGGCGACCGCACCATCGCACTCATCGACACCTTCCTTGGATCCATTCCGAGCGAGGAGCCAGAAGCAGAGAAAAAGAAACGACGCCCCACCCCAGCAGACGCTACCGTTGATTACGTAGCGTATCTTCTGGAAAGTGAAGATGAGGAAGAACAAACAGGAAACGAACTGCCAAAGATGCAGGGACAAAGCCTCATCGACAACTTCCTTGAAAAAGAACAAGGACGCTTTGCATTAGGCGATATGCGCGACAATATAGCCGACGAAGAAGACAACGGCGAAGGAAACAGCCAACAAGCAGCACAACCCGCCAATGCCAAACCAGAAGCAGAGCAAAGCAGCGACAACGAAGAAGAATTCTTCACCGAGACCTTGGCTCGCATCTATATCAAACAAGGACGCTACCAAAAGGCACTCGACATCATACAAAGGCTCAGCACGCAATTCCCAGGAAAGAACGCATACTTTGCCGACCAGATAAGATTCTTAGAGAAATTAATAATAAACAGTAATAAAAACAAAAAGTAAAACAACATGGGACTTTACACATTATTTGTAATTCTGATCCTCCTGGCTGCAGTACTGATGATTCTCGTCGTACTGATCCAGGAATCTAAAGGAGGTGGTCTTTCATCAAACTTCTCTTCCTACAACTCATTGGCCGGTGTACGCAAGACAACCGACTTCATCGAGAAAGCCACTTGGGGACTTGCTATCGCAATGGTGTTCTTCAGCATCGTATGCGCATGGGTAGCTCCTACTGCCGTTACCGACAGCTCCGTGATGGAGAATGTTGAGAAATCAACAGCCAACCCCAACACATTGCCAGGTTTCGGTGCCAGCCAAAGCAAGTCTGAAACTCCAGTACAGGATGCCAAAACACCTGCTGCTCCTGCACAGACTCCTGCACCTGTCGCTCCTGCAAAATAAGCCTTGCAGACGGTCAGGCATCGCGCAAACGCTCCTTTTTGGAAGAAAATAAAGCTAAAGTGTAAAAAAGTGCGCGATTTATTTGGTAATCTCGAATAAATCGCGTACCTTTGCACTCGCTTTCCAGATGAGAGCACAGATGGTGCCCGTAGTTCAGTTGGTTAGAGCGTCAGATTGTGGTTCTGAATGTCGTGGGTTCGAGTCCCACCGGGCACCCAACTAAACCGAAGCCTGCAAGTTTCAACACTTGCAGGCTTTATTGTTTATATCAAACAAACGACACAAAGCTATCATGCAAACACAGAAACAGCACGAAAGCTCCCATACTAACACAACAAAATCTCTATACGCGCGTACATATTATATATAATACCACAACAGATTTTCAGCATACAACATCCACATCATCATTATAAGATATAAACATTATGAACAAAAAGAGAATACTATTCGTTTGCCTCGGAAACATCTGCCGATCACCAGCAGCAGAGGGAATATTCCAACACCTCGTCAACCAACAGCAACTGACTGACGATTTCATCATTGACTCAGCAGCAATAGGTCCTTGGCATGTGGGCGACTTGCCCGATGCAAGAATGAGACGATGTGGCACACGCCATGGCTACGACTTCAGCACAAGAGCTCGCCAACTGACAAGCGACGACTTTGCCCGTTTCGACTATATCATCGGCATGGACCACGACAACCTCAAAGCCATCAAAGCCAAAGCCCGTAGCGCAGAAGACGAATCGAAAATACTACTGATGTCCGACTTTCTGCGCCACCACAATAATGCCACCATCCCCGACCCCTATTACGGAGACGAGCGCGACTTCGAACTGGTGATAGAACTACTCGAAGACTCCTGCGAATCACTACTGAAACAACTTACAACAGAACTATAAAAACAATCTACACATGTCACACTTTACAAACAAACTACTGCTTCTGATGGGACTGGCCGTCAGTATAGGCACAGAGGCGCAAACGCGCTTCACCTATCAAGGCAACACCCTCACCACCAACGAGCACAGACTGCTGGTGGGAAGCAAACCTACCAATGCTCGACGAAACACATTCCGCACTATTGAAGAAGCGCTACGTGCCGCCGAACAAAAGTCGTCAACCGACACGACATGGACAGAAATCTATATCGAGCCCTCTGTCTATTGGATTGACAATCCCGACGATAAAGCCATACGCATGCCTCGCAAAGGCGAAACCACCCCTTACGGCTGCGAAGTAACCATCAACAGAGTGCACATGATAGGCATGAGCGACAAAGCCGAAGACGTAGTATTGGCATGCAACCGCGGACAAACCCAAGGTGCAGATGGCAACTTCACCATGTTCCACTTTATCGGATCTGATTTCAAAGCCGACAATATCACCTTTGGCAACTATTGCAATGTCGATCTTGAATATCCCCGCAATCCAAAGCTCAACCGCGCCAAAAGACGAAACGCCATTGTACAGGCACAGTTGGCCATCTGCCAAGGTGACCGCTACACCCTGACCAACTGCCGTTTTATCTCACGCCTCAACCTCTGCCCGTTTGTCGGAGCACCACACACCAATTTCGAGCGTTGCTATTTCGAATGTACCGACGATGCTCTCTGCGGAACTGGCATCTATCGTCAGTGTCGCTTTACGCTATTCAGCAGCAAACCCTTTTACACTACCGACGGCATCCAAGGTGCGACGTTTATTGACTGCGACCTACACAGCAAGACGAAGGGCACCCAATATCTGACCAAGGCGAGCGGTCCCGTTAGTATGACCGACTGTCGTTGGACCAGCGACGATCCTATGCTGACTATCGAATGGACCAAGCGTCCGGATCCTCGTCATCGCTGTGTAATGACAGGCTGCACCCTCAATGGAAAGCCCCTCAACGTGCCGCAACCTACCGCAGCATTACCCGTCAGTCTGCCACCCTTTGCCATCGGTCCGCAGACCGCCATTATCAGTGGGCAATGGACACTCGACTGCTACAAGCCACTTGACACGATGGACCGCGACTGGACTGCCGACAATACGCGTAGCAGTTGGGGATATGCAGAAGGCATAGATGGTGCAGAAGGTTGCTGGGGCCTGATGCAACTGCAAAAGGGCGCACGCATGATGTACACCCCCGCAGAAGGGCATGACTCTGTAGGCAATCAGCGTTGCCATCTTGTTGTTGTTCCCTGCAAGAGCGGCGGTCAAGGTTTTGGCAGCGCCACCACACAATATCTCGACATCTGCATCAAGTTCGACACCCGAACACTCACCGGCTATGGCCTTCGACTGCAGCGCACCCCCGACTACGACAATTCCGTAGTAGTCAGTCTTGTGGAATACGCCAATGGTCAAGTCACCCCATTGACAGAAGGCACCCGTTGTGACCTTTTCAAGGGCCGTTGTTCCATCACATTACAATCTGTTGACAGTCAGCTGACCGCTACTATAGCATCCTCACCTGTGACTCCAACGTCCGATTCAGTGGCACTACAGGAACAAACGCTGACCGCCACCATGCCCCACCCCAACCATTATGGCGGTTTCCATCTGCAACACACAGGAAGTACAGGAGCTTCAGCCACCGTCATTCAATCCATCCTCTTGCAATAGTTCTGTATTTCTCAGGAAACCAAGTAAAAGGATGGGATAAAACTCAAATCGGTCATTAGGGTTGATGATAATCCTAATGACCGATTTCTTGCTTTCCCATTCAGAACTATAGAATCAGGCAATCCAGCAGATAGACGATAGTACAGCAAATGACAGCTACTGGGAAGAGTCCCATACGCCGCCAAGCCGCAACGATGCCAACTATAAGAGCAACAAGGCCCGATATAGGCGACATTGTAGTCTGGATGATGCCAGGGAAGGTCATCACCGCCAACGTGACATAAGGAACATAATAAAGGAAGCTGCGCAGAAAACGATTGTTGATCTGTCCTTTGATCAGCAACATCGGTATCACGCGAATCATATTCGTAGTGATGATGGCCAAAAGGATGCAGATGATGATATTATGCCTGTCCATATTGCTCCTCCGTCTTTACAGGTTTCCACCAAGCGGCAACAGCCGAGATAAGAATGGTCAGCACAATGGTTCGCGTTCCACTGCTCCACCCGCTTATCCCCGGTGCCACGCTACAAATACCACTCAACACAAAACTCGCAGCAACAGCATAGCGTACATAACGGTCGTTGCGAGCAACGGGCATGATAACGGCAAGAAACATACCGTAGAGCGCCACGCTAAGCGCAGCAACGATCGCAGAAGGCAACATTCCGCCAGCCACAATACCAGCCGCACATCCCGAAGCCCACATCATCGTAGATACCCATGCTGCCGAATAGGTATAAGCCGGTGGGCAATAGCCTTTACGCGCAATAGAAATGCCGAATACCTCATCGGTGACACAGCAAGCCATCAGCACCCTATGCATCCACGACGTTCCAGGGGCAATCTTCTGCGAGAGCGCTGCGCTCATCAGCATATAGCGCAAGTTGACCACCAGACACATGGCAACGATTTCTACGTATGTCGCTTGAGCAGCCACAAGCGTATATACCCCATATTCGCCAGCCGATGCACGAGTAAAGAAACTGCTTACGAATCCTATTGCCGCCGTCAGTCCAGCCTGTTTGGCAATGATGCCCAGTGAGAAAGCTACGGCAAAATACCCCATGGCAATGGGAGTACCGTCGCGAAACCCTTGAATGATATCTTTATGTTGCATCTCCGTCTGAAAATCCATTTCCCGTCATGCCAGCAGTCTGCTGTTCGGTCCATATTCATTAAAAAAGTCCCAACCATTAGTTGTTAACGATTGGAACTCATAGGAGTGGAGCTGGAGGGAGTTTTGAAATGATAGCATCTGATATTTAATAATCTTATATGACATTCATTATCAACTCTTTACGATAGCTCTTGTTGTTTATTATTGTCATGTATTATCTTTTATTGTCGCTCTTTGGGGGAGCAGCGTTATTCTCAATTTTTTTATTTACCTTTGCAGCAAAAAAAAATAATATTTACGCATTCAAAATGCAAAGTTACAAATAATAATTGAGATAACAAAATGATTAACATCAGTTTTAACATTCGTTCGCCTATCGACAAGCGAGACAACCGCGTCATTGTCAGAGTGAGGTGGAATCACAAGCAATATGAGGTAGGCTTTACTACTGGTATGTATGCGGAATTGTATGATAAGATAATGAGCCACTCGTCAGCATGGCCTAGTTCAGACCATTCACGATAGCCGCTTAGGTGGTCCTTGTAGGCTCTGCCATACTCATCACCGTCTATGTGATAGTCATCCTCAAACGAACGGGCCGTTATAGGGCGCGTCTCCAAACGCTTCTTTTAAAAAATCCGCCAACTCGGTTGAGCAGCGGGTGGACTCCTGAATGAGATTGCATTCGGTCATCACGTTGTGACCATCTGCATCAAGCCATCTGCGACGGCTCACGTGAAGCAGTACTTCCTGATCTCTAATCGGAAAGTTGTGAAACGCACTTTCGCGTGTAAATCCATTGGGGCGCAGGTCTTCTCTGTCGTCAGGTTTCTGCTCGTTCTCATCGAGATAAAGGTGAATCACCTGTGTGTCACCTTTCTTCTCGACACGTACAGTCTTCAAGTCAAACCAGTCAAGCATGTGGGCTGGCAATAGGCATTCCGCTAAGAGTCTATACTGTTCCATTTTGTTCTAACGTTTACTCTATAAACGTACACCTGCTTGCTTTTATTGTGCTATGCTATCCACACGCTTTTGCAAGTGACCCGATGTTTGTTGACATAATTATTTTGTTTTTATTATTTTTCTTTTTGTTGTTCCCGAAATTTTTATTATACCTTTGCTAAGGTGGTAGTCCTCCGTGCGCAGTTAAGTCATTGTTATATGAAGGTTTGTTTATCCAATGGCTTTCGGAAGAATGAAGAATGAAATGCAAAAAAAAAAATAAAAATTAGGCAATAATTATACAACTTTGGAGATTATTGCCTAATTTTGCACCCGAAAACATGAGAGCTGTAACAGGCTGTTTAAAACACTAGTTGTGCAAACGATTGTGCAGAATATTCAGTTTGTTTTTAATTCTCTTTGTTGCTACATAAATGAAAAATGATGTAAATTTGCAGCGAAAAAAATAACGTATTAGGTTAAACCATTAAAAAAATATTAGTAATTATGCGTTTCCAACATTTAACCATCGCATCAGTCGCTGTCCTGCTTGCTGGATGTTCATCCAACTCAGGCGACTACATTGGTCCGGAACCAGAGAAGCCGGAATTGGTTGAGAAGGAGTACAACACATTCAACTTCTCGACAGAGAACTCACAGTCTTACGTCAACTTGTCGTACAATACAGGCGTGAAGACCAACATCTACTTTGAACTTTTTGACGAAGAGCCAGGAGAATGGGCTGACAACGGTAAATACTACAAGAAAGAGGGTGTATTGCCTATCTATTCGGGATTCACCGACGAGAACGGACAGTTTAAGTCAAATATCTCACTGCCCTCATACGTGTCTAAGCTCTATGCCTACACACCGTATTTCATCGCCACCCCTATACTTGAGACAACCATGGAGGGCAACACCGCCACATTCGTTGACAACAAGGAGTATTCCACCCGCGCTCTGACAAGGGGGGGCAACTGGAGGCGAAAAGAGCTATATGGTTTGCCCTACAAACGAGATACCTAATAATCTCAGTAGCTATGCCTCGGAAAAGCGTTGGTATGACAGCGACGTGGATTATGACGCAAACGGACGCCTCAGTGAATTATTCAAGGGGGAGAAAAATCTTCCACTTATCCCTCAGGACAAACTGGATAATTATTTGAAGACCCACCTCGCTGTATTCCCTGTTGACAGGTCTTCGTTCCCTGAGGATTATATAAAGCAGGCAGATATCACCATCACCAAACCAGCTGAAGTTGCTGTGACAATCATTGGCGGAAACACATGTTGGAACAGCAGTATGGGTTACTACTATTATCCAGAAGGACAGAAGCCCGCATCATTGGACGAGGCAAATGTTATCCTTCTCTTCCCAAACACTCAGAATGGAACATACGCCGGCTCGGCTTCTTCTGCCGGTGTGAGCAATGGCGACTGCGTAAAACTGAAGTACTATCCCAATATCGCCAACAACGGTGACAAAAGCGGTGCTACAGACATATTCCCCGCAAACTATCGCATCGGATTTGTACTGGCTGCTAACGCCTGGTCGAAAAGATTTGGCAAATGGACACACGACAGAAAGCAGCGTTCCGCCACATCTGCCGAAATGAGCAAGGATTATCTCGGCAAGGCATACAGCAAGCCAATGAGTGCTGTGTATAACATCGACGGACAGGTGCTTGTGTCATTCGAGGATGACAACGACTACGACCACAACTACAGCGACCTCGTGATGACATTCCAGACCAACCCAGTGGATGCCCCTGGAGAGACTCCTGATCCTAAGTACGAATTCAGAAAAACAACAGAGAACGTTGGTTTCTATATCTTCGAGGACCAGTGGCCTTCGAAGGGTGACTACGACTTGAACGATGTCATCTTCAATGCAACATACACAAAGGTATATTCCACTGCCAACAATGCCATCTATGAAGAGGGTTACACCTTCAAGCCCTACACCAATGCCGCCAAGGCTGAGAAACTCAAGAGCGGAGTGGCAGTGAAGGTTGAGGGATTGAAAGCCACCGACCAGATTGAGTTCTTCGTGAAGAAACCAGGTGAAACAGAGTTCACAGCCGCCAACTTCGAGCGTGACACAAGGAACAACATCATCTATCTGACCGACAACGCAAAGAGCAACATTGGCACAGAATATATGTTCAACGTGAAGCATGACGAAGCTTTAGGTGCTCTCTATAAGGAGAAGAAGGTGAAAATCAAACCGTTCATCTATCGTGACGTGGATGGCAAGCGACTTGAGATACACATCGCTCAGGAAGCTCCTACAAAAGTGGCAGACAGGTCATTCTTCGGTACAGAGGATGATGCTTCGCAGCCCGACAAGAACATCTACTATGTGCGCAGCGGAAACTATCCATTCGGAATCTTCCTCGATGGTGCCACAGAGAGCGACATGACGAAGTTGTTTGACGCTGCCAATGAGACAAGAGCTATCGACGAAGACGAAGTATATCCAAAGTTCAAGTCATGGGTAGAAAACAAAGGTAAAAAGAACCAGGATTGGTATAAGTAATTAATACTTATATTATTAATAATGCCATACAACCTGTTATTATGGGTTGTATGGCGTAAGTTCAACATAGAACTGCAATTTTTTTGTAGATGAGAATAAATAATCTAATACCAGAAACACCGAGCACCTTGGGGGAGCGATGCCCTTAAAACAAAAATAACCCACTGGAAACCAGTGAGTTATTTAAAATAGTTGTGGAGCTGGAGGGAGTCGAACCCTCGTCCAAACAGGGAAACCATATGCTTTCTACATGCTTATTCCAGCCTTTGTTTTTCGAATCATGACAAGACCTGGACCACCAATCATGACCTTATCTCCTGAATTTCATCTGCCTGTCGGAGCTCCACGCAGACTATTTCCGATTATCCTGCACCGCTATACCTTCCTGATTCGGAACAACATCCAGAAGAGCGATGTCTCGTTCCCTCACCTAGTAAGGGAATTAAGCCAGTAATCTACTGTACTTCGATTAGGCAGCGAGAGCGTATTTGTTTTCGCCAATTAAATTTTTGACCGAATGGATTATGGAGTTTACAGTCGTCACTCCGCATGCTTACATACCATCTCAGCCCGCTGTCAAATCCAGTCAACCCCGAGTGATATTGTTGTTTGAGGTTGCAAATTTACAACATTTCCACATAACTTGCAACATTTCCGTTGGAAAAAGCCGAATTATATTTGCCCTTTCATACATTTTTCACTAACTTTGCCCATCAAAATCCGTACGAACCTGAAACGAATAGGCATGAATCACCCAAAATATATCATGGATTACGTCCATGCATCACATCTTTCGTTTGCTTACCTTGGCAGAATCGGAGCATCCATCAGTCTGTTGCTGCTCCTTGCAGTACATGCCAGTGGACAGGCTTTCACCTTTCTTTCCACGGAGAAAGGCCTGACGAGCAGTCTTGTGACCTTCCTGCATGAAGACCGATACGGATTGATATGGATTGCCACCGAGGACGGATTAAACCGATATGACGGAGTGAAAATCACCACCTACAAGCACCGCAAGGGCGACTGCCATTCGCTGGCCAGCAACTATGTGAGTTCGCTGATTGCCGATGCCAACGGCAATCTCATTGTCGGCACCTATAAAGGCGTGCAAATCTACCGATACGACAGCGACGATTTTTCCCCTCTCGCCACCCTTCCCGATGGCAGGCCGATGAATGCAAGCATCAATGTGATGCACCTTGCTCCCGACGGCCGCCTCTATGGTGCAGGCGGTATGTCGTGTGAGATCTTGACGTCTGGCAATAAGAAGGTGGAGGTGCGCCAGACGGAAAAGACCTATTTTCCCAACAGGATCATAGCCTCACTGCCTCGCGAGCTCAACGTCCGTACCTTCATGAGATACGACAACAACCACCTGCTGCTTGGCACCGACAGTAAGGGGCTCAAGCTCTACGACGAGCGACGTCACACCTATAGCGACTATCCCCTCGACATACCAGGCTTTTCTCAAAGTTTGGAGAAGGTGCGCCATATAGAGAAAGACCACAGGGGCAACCTATGGATAGCGCTGTATCAGAAGGGCGTTGTCATGGTTTCCCAGCGCAGAAGCATGTTTGGCTACATCGGTTCGCGCACCACACAGAAGAACATCATCGGTTCTCACTGCATCCTGTCGCTATGCCGAGGCAAAGACGGTGGTCTGTGGGTCGGCACCGATGGCGATGGTCTTTATCGTCTGTACGGATCATCGTCCCAACACCTTGTTCAGGGCGTCCCCCCAATCATCAACAGCGTGATAGAAGACTCCGACGGCCGGACGTGGATCGGGTCGTTCGGCTACCCCTGCTATAGCGGCACAGGCGGTGTGTTCACCCCCGTGCCCGGACTTCCCGAACAAGCCAACGTCTTTGCCATTAGAGAAGACCGCAACCGCAGGATATGGCTCGGCACCATGGGCTATGGTGTCTATTGCTATGACATGCAGAAGAAATCGCTCTCATGGGTGAGCAGTCCCGTCATCAACAAATACGTCAACTGCCTCTATGTATTGTCAAACGGCCATGTGCTGGCAGGCACCTTCAACGGCATATACAACATCACCACGCATCGCCACCTGTGCGAGCAGCGCATAGTCTATGCCATCCATGAAGACCGCCACGGCAGACTGTGGGTAGGCACATCCGACGGCCTCCTTGTGGTGGATGGCGACCACACCAAGACCTACACCACCTCCGACGGCATGCCCTCCAATTCCGTCTTTGCCATCAGCGAAGACGAGCGCGGCCTCATCTGGTTCTCCTCCAATGCCGGTCTGTCATGCTTCGACGAGCTGGGCAACATCTTCACCAACTATTCCGTCAGCGACGGACTGCAAGGCAACGAGTTCTCGAAAGGAGCCCTGCTGAAAGATACCGACGGCACACTATGGTTTGCCGGTCACGGCGGCATCACCTATTTCCAGCCCTCCGCCATTGCCCGCCATCAGTACGTGCTCCACCCCCGCCTCACAGCCCTGTATATCAACAATGTGCCGGCAAACACCCGAACCCTCACCGGCGGCGAACCCGTCATGACCGACAATATCTACCAGTCGCAGCATTTCAGCATAGCCTACGAAAACAACTCGTTCAGCATCGAACTCTCGTCCGAAGAGACCGATGCTCCTGCCGAGTGCACCTATGCCTACTCCTTAGACGACGAGCCATGGGCCACCATCCCCGAAGGCGGCCACCTGGTCACCTTCAGCAATCTCGATGCAGGCAGCCACATCCTCCGCTATGCCGTGGAGTACAACGGCAAGCGATCGGAAGTGAAACAGGTAGAGATAGACATCCGTCGTCCGTGGTGGAACAGTTGGCTGACGCGTCTCCTGCTGTCCGCCCTTCTCCTCTTCATCTTCGCCCTTGTATTCTTCTGGATCAAGAGTCGCGAGAAGGTCAAAGCCCTCGCCCTCATCTCCCACAAGATACGCACTCCGATGTCGCTCATCATCAGTCCGCTGACCCAGCTCATCGACACCGATGCAGACCCCGACCGCCAAGCCACCTACCGGCTGATGCTCCGCAATGCCGAGCGTCTGCAGCATCTCGCAGCGCAAGCCACAGAGGAAGAACCCATCGGTCCGATCAGGAGCAACGAGGCGCAGGAAACCGCTCCAGCCAGTCTGCAGAAGTCGCACACCTCCCGCCATCTGCTTATCGTGGAAGACGATGATGAAGTGAGAAACTACCTCTGCCGTGCCCTCTCATCCAGCTACCACATCCGTGAAGCCCGCAACGGCAAAGAAGCCCTTGCCCTTGTGTTCCGCCATGCCCCCGATGCCATCATCAGCGATGTCACCATGCCGGAGATGGATGGTATCGCCCTCTGTCGCAAGCTGAAAAAGAATATCCAGTTTGCCCACATCCCCGTCATCCTCCTCACCGCCCGTGCCGACGAAGAATCCATGTTGCAAGGTCTTGGCATCGGCGCCGACGCCTATATCACCAAACCCTTCAATATCAAGATCCTGCAACAGAGCATCAGCAACCTCATTCTCCTCCGCCAGCAACTCTACAACACCTATCACGGCAAGCAGTTGCAAGACGACAAGCTGGAGGCAGTCGAGACAGAAGATTCCAACGAGATATTCATGCAGCGCGTCATGGCATCCATCAACAGCCACCTCAGCGAGAGCGATTTCTCCGTCGATGTGCTATGCCGAGAGGTAGGCATCAGCCGTGCCAGTCTGCACCGCAAGCTGAAAGACCAGACCAACCAGTCAGCCAGCATCTTCATTCGCAACGTCCGGCTCAGACAAGCCGAGAAGCTGCTCACCACGACCACGCTGCGCGTCAACGAGATCGCCGCCCGTGTAGGTTTCAAAAACCTCTCCTATTTCATCAATTCCTTCCGCGAACTGTATGGTGTATCGCCTACGGAGTGGAAGAGCAACAAGGACTCAGCAAATTCAACCAACTGAACATCAAGAAGTTGCACATGACAGGGACGGTCTGAAACAGTATTGCTGTTCTCCCATCAGTTTCCCGACAATTCGCTGACTGTCGTTGGATTTTCGCAAGAAACAGTAATCTCATCAGGATGAGTCCTCTGCTATCGGGTAGTGGTTGGAATCGGGCAGATCAGATAAAGCCATAAGAAGCGCACTGTTTTTGGTTTTTCAAAACTGTAATACTGTAACTGTAACGCCTTGAAACGCAAAATTGGAGGAATAAAAAAATCTGCAAATCCGTTGTGCGGTTTTTGGAAACTGTTATATTGTTATATTGTAACGCCTTGTCACGATGTTATCGTCTGATCAGGTTTTGTTGACTGTCACTATTGCGAGTGTGCTTCTACGTCATCTTCTCGCTTACCGCGACACCTCCGTTTTACGGTTTTGAAAGTCAACAGTTCTGCCGATCCACACAAACTTCTTGAGAAGCCCATTACGAATTGCCATATCATTTTCTTGGATCTTATCCTTGGAGTTCAACCTTCGTTTTCTCGCCATGGCAGAATTAAAGCGAGCTTTATTCTGCTCATCTGGCTTAACGAAAACGTTCCATTTCTCGACCAGTATGTTGTTATCAATAAATTAGCAATATCGCACCCATTCCCACATCGTGAGGTTTCTCCCTTTCAGTTCCCATGTTCCTCCCATTTTGTCCCATCGTTGTCCGCCAAATTCTGGGATTTAATGCGGATTCACTGGTGACTTACTTAGAAGTTGCCCACGTCTGTGTGCGGACGGAATGTTCAGTGCGATGAGTGATTCTCTCTTGAATCGCAGTGCAAAGGTACGAAGAAAAACAATAGGTTCACCCATTTGTCCCACGGCTCGTGACCAATTTTCCCACGGCTTGTTACATTTCGCTGTGTATCAATGCGTTACAAAGCCTAATTTTGAAGTACAAATCTTGGCGGTTATTGTATATTGCTGAATATAAGGCAGATAGGTGAAGCACTATTCGTTTATTGGGCTTGAATCTGTGGTAAGATCATGGGTAAGATGTTCTGTGCTGTAAAGAAAAGAGCCGAAAACGGCATTTTTCAGTAAAACGCAAAAATGTTGCGTTACAGCGTTACAGTTACAGTATTACAGTTTTTGCTGAGCTAATTTCATGATGGCTTTTAGGCAGATTTTCCCCTATATTTCCCCTATTTCGAACTTATTTTCAGAATTTTAACACCACAATAGGTATGATGCATATAAGATAATGTCATGAAATAAGAAACGAAATACAGCAAACTTTTAATACACATACAAACAAACACTACTCTTCATAACAACAATACAAGGAGCGTTACAGTTACAGTATTACAGTTTTTGAAAAGCTAAATACCAAAGGATTCTCAGGACATTGCCCTGGATCATGAAAGTCATTGAGCTTCCAGCCCGCTTTTGCATGTATATGATTCCGTAAATCCAATGTCATGGAGACAGATCAATGTCATCCTCAAAACTATCCGCGACGTCATAGGCACAGGTCTATGTTCACACCATAAGCGTTACAGTTACAGTTACAGTTTTGAAAAACCATTTTTCTGCATTTCAAGCGTTACAATATAACAATATAACAGTTTTGAAAAACCAAAAACAGGGTGGTTTTGTGGTTTCTGATTCCAATTCTCCCCCATTATCTTCATATTTTCAACTTTTCTTTGTACTTTTGACAATTATCTGTGCGATTTGTCGTTATTATAAATATGAAACAACAGAAAACAATGATTTGCGGATGGATCTGCACCATGGCAACGGCGATGGTGATGACCGCCTGCGTGACACCCAAAAACTACAACTATCTGCAGGATTTGCAGTCTGGCAATGTGACCACAACACCTGCCAGTGGCTATATCCGACTGCAGCCAAAAGACGAGATTTCTATCCTCGTGAAGAGTAACAGTGCGGAACTGGATGCTCTATTCAACAAGGGCATGACTACCACTATGAGCAATGGAAATGCACAAGGGTCGCAGTATGTGGAGGGCTACAGACTCGATGCCAACGGCAACGTAGATTTCCCACAGTTAGGCACCATTCATCTGGCAGGCATGAGACGCAGCGAGGTTGAGAACTACATCAAAACACGATTGGAGGAAGAAGGACTGCTGAAACACGCCACTGTTACCGTTGGTTTCCGCAACCTCAGCTACACCGTGATGGGCGAGGTGAAAAATGCTGGCGAATACGCAATAGAAAAAGATGAAGTGACGCTACTGGAAGCACTGGGAAAGGCTGGTGACCTGACCGTATATGGCAGAAGAGACAGTGTCGTGGTGGTGCGCAACGATGGCGAGCGCCACACCACCCTCATGGCAGACCTCACCCGTGGCAAAGCTCTCCACGAGTCGGAAGCCTACTATGTACACCAGAACGACCTGATATATGTGAAGGCGAACCCAACCAAGATTCGACAATCAACCACCAACGGCAACGAGACACGATCCATGTCACTATGGATTTCTATTGCCTCAATATTGGCTTCGCTCGCTGGTCTCATTACCCGATAATCCTCAAAAACAACTATGAAAAAAGTTCAGAAGAGTTTTCTCCAGATGTGCATCAGCCACTGGCGATGGTTTGCCGTGAGCACCATTGCCATGACCATTACAGGGGTGTTGTTCCAGCTTGTTGTCACACCACTATATCGTCGCACCACCGACATCATGGTGAAAGATGAGACATCGCCAGGCAGTATGCTGTCGAGCATGATAGGCATGAACATGTTTGCCAATATGGGATTCAACATCACATCGAATGTGGATAATGAATTGGAAGTATTTCTCTCGCCAGCCTTGATGATGAAGGTAGTGAAAGACAACCATCTCGATATGACCTACACCACAGGCAACTGGTTTACACGCGAAGAACGCTACGGCGAGACACTGCCCATAAAGGCGCAGTTTGGTGCAGCAACAGATGCAGACAAACTGCGGCTCCGCGCCACACTACACGAGGACGGGGCTGTGGTATTGACCGATTTCGAGAAAAACAAAGAACAGATGAAAGGTGAGGTAAGCGGACACATCAACAGCGTTTGTGTCACGCCCCTCGGTCCCGTCACCTTAATATCAACTCCAGCCTTCCAAACGCTGATGCACCAGGCAAAGACACTCACCATCACCATTACCAAACAGCCACCCTACGAGATGGCAGAACGCTGTTTGAAGCGAATCAAAGGCGATGTGCTCAACAACAACACGTCGATAGTGCAACTCAGTTACGATGACGCTTTCAGCAGTCGTGCAGAACTGATACTCAACGAGCTGACAAGGGTGTATCTTCAAGCGTGGCAAGCCGACAAGGACGAAGAGCGACAGGCCTCAACCAACTTCATCAATCAGCGCATCACTGAGATAGAAGAGGCACTCAGCCAACTGGATGGCAAACTCGCCGACTACGAGCACGACAACCTGTTGGAAATAGGGGCTGCCACACCTAACGCAATGGCAATATCTGCTGCCGATATCAATGAGATGATGCTCAAACTGAGCAACCAACGGTATGTGTTGAAACACATGCAACAGTTGATGAGCAAGGAAGGAGACAACCATCAGGTATTGCCAGGCAACATTCTACCCGACAACGACAATATTGCCAAACAGATTGCAAATTACAACACGCTACTGCTGAAACGGCAGAATCTGGCAGCAAACAGCAGTGAGCGCAATCCCTTGGTGCGCGACCTCGATGCGCAGATTGCGCCCATGCACAATGCCATTGCCGCTTCAATCAGCCATGCCCTGTCGCAAATAGAGATTCAACTCAAAGGGGTGGTAGCCAAAGAACAGGAACTGACAGGGAAGGCGGCAGAACTGCCCACTAAAAAGAGCAAGATGCTTCCCACCAAACGCCAACAGAAGGTGATTGAATCGCTATACGTCTATCTGTTGCAGAAGCGTGAAGAAAACGGCATCGACAGAGCATTCAACAATAAAAACATACGCGTGGTAACACCGCCAATGGGAAAGTTGCGCCCCATCTTCCCCCGTAAGCTATGGACCTTTGGAGCAGCATGGCTCTTGGCGCTGCTGTTGCCCATGATAGTACTCTATATTCGACAACTCAACGACACGGAAGAAACAGAGGAAGAGAAAACAGCATGAACCGCACACGATTGAAGTCTGACATCAAACGACGCATGGCAAATGGCGCGCTATGGACCTTTACCGGGACGGCTGTGGGCAAACTGCTGGTATTGCTGGCAGGCATCGGCTGTGCCCGACTGTTGGGCAAAACCCAGTTTGGCGAGCTCGGCATGGTGCGTTCCACCATCGGCATGTTCATTGTGTTTGGTGCAGCAGGCATCGGAGTGACAGCAACACGCTTCATAGCCCAACACCGCCATACTGACAGCGCACAGGCAGCTTCCATCTGCGCCATGTCCAACCGCTTCGCCCTATGGTTTGGAATGGGAATCATGGTGGTCATGATAGGTTGTTCGGGACTATTGGCAAACAATATTCTCCACTCGCCACAGTTGCAAACAGCATTGATGCTGGGCGGACTGATGCTATTGGGATCAACCCTTAACGGGTCACTCAACGGTATTCTTGCAGGAATGGAAGACTTTCGCAGCATAGCGCTATGCACCCTTGTGGGCAGCGTGGCAGAAGCGACATTGATGACCACCGGTGCCTGGATCTATGGATTGGAAGGTGCTGTTGTGGGATTCGGACTCGGTGTGGCGGTGCTCTATATAGCCTACCATTTTGCCGTGAGGCGCACCCTGCAACACGCAGGCATCGCCACCCACGGTGTGGCTATCCGTAAGAAAGACTGGCAACTGCTGTTGACCTACAGTCTGCCAGCAGCACTATCGGCGCTGATGGTCACTCCCGTATTCTGGACTATCCGCGCCATGCTCGTGAGGCACGACGGCTACGCAGAACTGGCAGTATTTGAAGCTGCCGACCAATGGAAAATCATCATCATGTTTGTTCCAGGTGCTATCAGTCAGATAGCCCTCCCCATCCTATCGAGCATGACAGAGAGTCAGACCTTCAGCCACACGCTCCGCCTGCACATCCAACTCATCGCAGGTATTGCCTCGCTGTTGGCATTACTGATCATTGTGGCAGCCCCTGTCATCATGCCTCTCTATGGCACAGACTACACCAACCATGTCACACTGTCACTGCTCGCCGTATCGGTGGTGTTTGCCTGTGTGTCAAACGTGATAGAGATGGCAATTTATAGCATCGGCAAGATGTGGACAGGATTCCTGTTCAATGTCGTATGGGCTGTTGCCACATGTCTGTTGGCCCTATGGCTGTTACCCCTGCATTGGGGATCGTCGGCATTGGCGATGGCAATATTATTGGCGTATCTGCTAAAAACCATCGTGATGGGCGTTTATATCTGTTTCACTCCCAACAGTCAACCGTTATGAAGACACGCGAAGAACTCGGCATAACACTATTTGCCATCGCACTGGTATTGCTCCAGTTTGCCGGCTACGCCTTCGTTCCGCTGTTAGCAGGGGCGCTACTGCTGTTGTTTTCCCAGCACACCTTTGCAACATGTGTGAAGAGTGTACCCTTGTTTGCAGGCTTCACGGCAGCCTCGCTCATTGTCGGGCTCTTCATGATGATGGCGCGCCCCACCGAAACAGCACCATTGGCACGATGGATTCAGTTTTATTTCCTCACCGTCATGCTGATGGGAGTAAAAGACAAAAGCCGGTTGCTGACCGCTGTGAAATATACCGTTTATGCCATCTTTGCAGCCGATCTCATGGCGAATATACTGCAGGTGGCAGGAGTGAAGTTGCCATGGGTGTATCTGACCATCCGTCCCGGAGAACTGATTCCGCGCTTTCAAGGCATCAAGGGTAATTCGCTCTATTCGGGTAGTATTTCGTTTTTGGCACTATGTTTCCTCATCAACGAGATGGGACTTCGGAAAAGGTTGCGCTATTCTATAGCCTTTCTGATGGTGGTCAATCTGCTATTGGCAGGGTCACTCCGCTACTTCATCTCGTTGGCGTTAGTCTTGGTGCTCATCACCTTCCACCTCTATCGCCATCGAAGCTATCTGCTGTCGGGAATATGTGCCACGATAGGTATGGTGGTTGTACTGACCCGATGGACAATGATGAGTAGTGAGAGTAATTATTTCCGTTATAAACTATGGGGACACACCATCGACCGACTCAACGACAGCCCGTTGGTTGGCAATGGTTTTCTGTTTCAACAAGTGACAGACCACACGCGCTTCAGCGTCAGAACGCTGGCAACAGCCGATGTGACAGAATCGACCATTCTGCTCTTCGGATTGTGTTTCGGACTCCCATTGATGTTCTTGTTCATCGCTTCACTATTCCGCACCTTCTCACATTACAGTAGCTATAAACACTATGCGCCCGAACTAGGACTGTTTCTCGGACTGGCACTCGATCTCTTCTGGGGTGGCAGTATCGACAATGTATTGTCGCTCTCTGTATTGTTGATTTGCATGTATCTCATCAATCAGAAACATCAAACCTTATCACATCCGTAATCATGACTCCCAACTTCTCTATCATCATCCCAACCTACAACCATCTGGCATTAGCACAACGTGCTATAGACAGTGTGCGCAGCCAAGAAGGGGTAAGTATGGAAATCATAGTCTGCGACGATTCTACCGACAATCGCATCGAACGGTATGTCATGGGACTCCACGATGATCGAATCAATTACCACCACAACCGACCTCAGTTGGGGGCGGTGGGCAATTGGAACGAAGGACTCGGCAAGGTTACGGGCACATATGGCATTGTACTCCACCACGACGAAGCCTTGGTGGGCAACAACTATCTCGCCCAGTTACTGCACGTCATACGACAGACCAATGCCGATATTGCCGTATCGGAAGTGCACGTCATGATAGGAGAGAAACGAAAGAAGCGACACTTTCCTTCACGATTGAAACGATGGATGCTGCACCACCCCACCACGCTATTTGGCCTCAACGCCATCGGGCCATGTGCCTGCGTAGCATTTCGATGCGACAAGCGACAGGCGTTTCATGAGCCGTTGCAATGGCTGGTCGATGTGGAATGGTACTACCGTATGCTTCGCGCGTCAGCCATCGTCTATTATCCAACACTCATCGTGGAGTCAGCCCACGACCACGAAGGGCAGATCAGCCGTAGCATCCATATCTATCAAGCGTGGCAGCATGATGCCAAAATCATCGGTACCATGCACAAGGGCATTTCTCTACGACTCATGCTGGCCATCGGGAAGACGATTATGACCGTCAAGCAACAATTTGGCAGATAGTTGCGCCAAGATATTTCGCAACATCGTTTGCATTTCTGCTGATTTATCATTACCTTTGCATAATAATGACACAACCGATAAAGATTGTCAAGATACTTGGAGGACTTGGAAACCAAATGTTTCAATATGCCCTCTATACCGCCTTGCAACGACACCATCCCGATGAAATGGTGATGGCAGACCTGCATGGGTTTAATGGCTATAGGCGAAAATACCAACTCAACGAGGTGTTTGGCATCGACATCAAACAGGCAACATGCGGAATGATAGCCCACGTGGCTTACCCCTACCCCAACTTTCAATCATGGCGGTTTGGTAGCAGGTTGTTGCCCAAGCGAAGAACCATGTGTGTAGAGCCACACAACTTTGCCATCGACCATGAGGCTATTAGCCGACAAGGCAACACCTATTACGATGGTTACTGGCAACATGAGGATTATTTCAGCGACTGCCGTGACATACTCATGGAACGATTTCACTTTCCCGACTTCGCCGATGAAGCCAACACCGCATTGGCACAACGGTTGGAAAAGGAAGAGGCTGTCAGCATCCATGTGCGGCGTACCGACTATATCGGCGATAAGCTATTTTATGATCTCACCGCCACCGACTATTACACCCAAGCCATCCACTACATCCGACAACACGCTCAGACACAGTTGTTCTGCATCTTCTCCGATGATATTGTATGGTGTAAAAACCATCTGCAACCATTGCTCAACGATGTAGAAGCCATCTTTGCCGACTGGAACAACGGCAAACAGGGCATACAGGACATGCATCTGATGACCCTCTGCCGACATCATATCATCGCCAATTCATCGTTCTCATGGTGGGGCGCTTGGTTGGCAACACAGACCGGTGCCATCAACATTGGGCCAAAGCTCTGGTGGCGACGACAGGCTGCGGTCACTCCTGTGCCCAGCCATTGGATAACCATATAACAACGCATGAACAGATGTATTAAAACAAGCAAGCCATGCAACAAATAAACTGCAGTATATTGCTCTCCGTCTATCATCGGGAAAAGCCAGAATACCTACGTCAATGTTTAGACAGCGTGTTCAGTCAGACTTTCCGTGCCAGCGAGATAATACTCGTGGGCGATGGCCCGCTGACAGAAGCGCTGGACACGATGATTGACTGCTACCGAAACAATTATCCCGAACTGCAGTTTGTGCCACTCAAGGAAAACCGTGGACTTGGACTGGCACTCAACGAAGGTCTTCGCCACTGCCACAACGACCTTGTGATGCGCATGGATACCGATGACATCTGCTACCCCAACCGACTGGAACTGCAATACAACTACATGGCAGAACACCCTGACTGTGACGTGTTGGGAGGATGGACCGACGAGTTTTGCGCCACTCCCTCAGAGACCATCTCTATACGGCGGTTGCCCGAGCACCATGCCGACATTGTGAGGTTTGGCAAACACCGCAACCCGATGAACCATCCTACGGTGATGTTCCGCCGCGAAGCGGTGATGCGTGTAGGTGGATACCATGACATCTATCTGTTTGAAGACTACGACCTATGGGTAAGACTCATCATGGACGGGGCACGATTTCACAACCTGCAACAGCCGCTCATACACTTCCGCACCTCTACAGACTTCTTCGGCAGACGGGGCGGCTGGCGATACACCAAGTCGGAAATCAACCTATTGCGATCCTTTCATCAGTTCAAGTATATCAGCACCATAGAGATGACAACAAACATGCTGATGCGGTGTGTTGTAAGACTGTTGCCCAACAAATTGCGACAAAACATCTATATTTTCCTACTACGTAGATAATAAAACCAAGATTGCTACGTTAAAAATAACATATGAATAATACCCAAACAAAACAAATAGACAACTATATATACGATGGCATGAATGCTTTTGAACGAGAAGTGAAGCGATGGTTCGACTTCATCATGGCAGGAATGTGCATCATCATCTTCTCCCCTTTGTTTCTCGCCTGCTATCTGGCAATACGGCGTGGGAAAGACGGTCCCATCATCTATCGGCAGGAACGCATCGGACGCTTCGGGCGCCCATTCTACATCTATAAATTCCGCACCATGGTGACCAATGCCGAGAACAGCGGTCCTCAGCTCTGCAACAATGCCACCGATATCAGACTGACTCAAGCCGGACGATGGATGAGACGCTACCACCTCGACGAACTGCCACAGTTCTGGAATGTGTTGAAAGGAGAAATGTCGTTTGTCGGTCCACGTCCTGAACGTCCCTACTATATTGATCAGATTATGGAAAGAGATTCACGCTATCAATTTCTATATCAAATACGTCCAGGAATCACCTCCTATGCCACCATTTACAATGGCTATACTGATACCATGGAAAAGATGCTTCGCCGCCTGGAGATGGATCTCAACTATCTGAGACACCGTTCGTGGTGGCAAGATTTGAAAATATTATCCATTACTTTCTATAAGATTGTCACAAAAACAATAAACAACAGGGCATCAATATTTACGGAAATGTAGGCGTAAATATTGCGTTTCAAGAATCATTTTATCATTATCAAGGCAATTGATGGCAAACGACTGTTGCAAGGCATCAAATCCGAAAGGACGCATCACCTCAAGGTCGGTCACCTCCTCATCGGGTTCGTCGCGCAGATGCAGATAAGGAACAGAGAGGTTCAATTGGTCGTCTGTCCGGTCGAAATGAAACAGATATCCCGTGCCGTTGCTCTCCTCATTCTCCAACAAGCGCACTTCTATCAAGCGGTTTTGCACAGCCCAATAAATCATCGATTGACGCATGTCTGTTGTGCCTTCTGTGGCAAGAGTATCTACTTGGCGCAGTTGCCAGAATCCATCGAGGTCGCCATTGCCTGATGTCTCGATGTCGCAAGCCACCAAAGCCATACATATTGTCAATACAAATATCAGCCGTTTCATTATCTCTTTCTCCATTTCAGTATTCCGTTCTTAATCAAAGTGAGTTGCACACCATAGTTGTCGCCCAGCAACGTTCCGCTGTCCATGGCAAGAGCTCCTCTGAGCGTCCATCCCCGAGTCCATCGTTCCTTACCATCGCGCAAGCGGTAAGAGGCTTCAGCCAATAGACTGACGTTATGCCGTGGATCGGGAAACGGTGCCCAATAGGTGCCAAAACCTTTCTGCCACGTAGCCAGTAAGCGATAATGTAAGCGGGAAGAAGGATCGCCGGCAATACCAAGATGACAGGCTACAGTACGGTTGTTCTCCACAGCAATACGATGGTCGCTATTATAAATAGGTGAAGTATAAAGTGGATTGCCCATCACCTCACCCCAGTGTTGCCATCCGGTATAGAGGTAATGGTTGTAATAGTTGTCGAGACCTGCAATTTGGTCTGACAGTGTTTGGTCGTGGTCATGATACATGGCACCACTCTGATACTTGGTATAGAGGTATTCAAGCACCATCTTATTCATCCATCGTTGGTCGGGAATACGAAGTTCAAAGCCCCACAACATATCTTTGAAGGCATAGAGATTGTAGCGCCGTTTCACCTGCGTGTTCCATTGGTCTCCCTCGCCATATCCATCAGGACTGAGATGGGTCAGCGCCGACTGGTCTTCAAAGAAATGGTCGGCATAAAGACTGAATCCCCATTCGTCAGCATCGAAATTGAAACGTGCCAGCCAACTGCCTAAGGTATTGCCTGCAGCATTGCGGTTCTCCGTTTCCAACACATCGCCGCCTCCTGGCACCAATGCCTTTATCATTCCTTTCAGTCCGCCTTGATTGTGATAGGCCTTCATCGAGCCATCACTTTGCCGCAGATATGAGGTGCCGCCAAACTGTGCCGCCATCTCCAGTCCGAGTTCAAGCGACACGATGATTTTGTTGGCATTTCCAATACGCAGATAGCCTGCCTTGCTGTGATAAAGAGTGCTTTGCGTGTATTTATATTGCCTTTGGGTAAACTCAGTCTGCCAATGGTCATCGGTTGTCTTGCCATAGGCAATATGTCCTTTTATGGCAAGCCAATGGTGTGTGCCGGGAATGGTCCAATAGTCGGGCAAGGAAAGTCGCACTTGTGGAACAGGGCGGGCATTGATACCCAGAGTTTGTGAACCACTGCTGAGTTCCTGATCTTTCAACTGCATGGGTTGTTCTTTACTACCCACGGTGATCACACCCTTGAGCCAGCGCACCTCAGCATAGGCTTGTTGAACAACAAAACGGCTGGTATATCTGTCCGTTAAAGCCATGTCAAGGCCATAACCAATACCCCAGCGCCGACTATCATCACGTGAGAGTGGACGCTCTATGATTGCACGCCAAAAGCCATTAGTAGTTTTGAGCGAACTGAGTCCATACTTATTGGCATGAAGCCATAATGGCGAATGATCACCCGCCGATGCCGAATTCTGGCGTTCCATCCGATAGTCAAGACTGTCGGCAAGAGGTTCGCGCTGTTGGGCATGGGCATTGAATGTGACGGCAAGAAGCGTTGCTATTGCAATATATTTCATATCTGGCTACAAAGATACGATTAAGCGAGCGAAGTACAAAAGAAAAATCACTTTTTCTTTTGTACTTCCGAGCGTGAGTACCTTAGCATCTCTGGATGCAGAGATACACTAATTTTGCAAAAGATACAAGAAGATAGTCCAAAAAACATGTCATAGGCATCGTCCTAAGCTGGCATCAAAGTCTATCAGCTCCTTGCATGGAATGAGAAGTGGATATGAATAGGTTTTGAATGGTATTTCTTTGGATATTCCCGAAAAAACAATTACCTTTGCAAGGATTTTTTAATTCTCATCCATTACATTTTTATATGGGACAAGACATCAGTAATCTCTATCAACTCGACGGACGTGTTCCCGTCGGCAAGGCCGTACCCTTCGGTCTGCAACATGTACTGGCCATGTTTGTCAGCAACATCACCCCTATCATGATTCTGGCAGGTGCTATCGGTATCGATAGTGTCACCAGCAGTATGCTCATTCAAAACTGTATGATTATTGCCGGTATCGGCACGTTGGTACAGCTCTATCCGATATGGCGCATCGGTTCACGGTTGCCTATCGTCATGGGTATTTCATTCACCTTCTTGTCGCTGGCCATCAGCATCGCTGCCACACAAGGCATGGGTACACTGATGGGGGCCGTAATTATCGGTGGATTGGTAGAAGGCACACTCGGCCTGTTTGCACGCTACTGGATTAAACTGATTCCACCTGTGGTGGCAGCAACGGTAGTAACTGCTATTGGATTCTCGTTGCTTCCCATTGGTGCCAACTCGTTTGCCGGAGGACAAGGAGCTGCCGACTTTGGCAGTATCAACAACTGGATTGTGGGCAGCATCACCCTACTCACATGTCTGCTCTGTCAGGTGTTTGCAAAAGGTTTTCTTCGTTCACTATCTGTTTTGGTAGGTCTTGTGGCAGGTTACATCCTTGCCTTGTGCATGGGCATGGTCGATTTCAGTGGCATCGGTAGTCGTCCTATCCTGTCATTGCCCCATCTGTTGCCTTTCACCCCAACCTTCAATATCGGAGCCATTCTGTCTATCGTTGCCGTCTATCTGGTATCTGCCACCGAGACTATTGGTGACACGAGTGCGCTCTGCAATAGTGCTTTGAAACGCGACCCCAACGAGCGTGAGATGGGAGCCGCTGTCAGTTGCGACGGTTTCGTCAGTTCGGTATCGGGACTGTTTGGCTGTACCCCTATCACCTCTTTCTCACAGAATGTAGGATTGGTTGCCATGTCGGGCATTATCAACCGTTTCACCATCGCCACGGGTGCCCTCATCATGATTCTGGGTGGAATATTCCCCATGATAGGTTATGCACTAACCACGATTCCACAATGTGTTTTGGGCGGTTGCACGCTGATGATGTTTGGCAGCATCCTCTATGCTGGCTTCGGCATGATGGGCCGTTGCGGTTCATCTCATCGCAACATGGTCATTGTCAGTCTGTCGCTGAGCGTCGGACTTGGCTTCACCCAAGCCACAGAGATGTTCAACATCTTCCCTGAGATTGTCCGCACCGTATTCGCCAACAACTGTGTGGCAGTGGTGTTCCTATTGGCAGTCATCCTCAATCTCGTATTGCCTAAAGACAAAGCCGAGGCTTAAAAACCCTATATTCTATGCGATTTTCCCCATCCACATGACCGCTTATTGATCATGATGGATGGGGATTTTTTCTCGAATCGGGTGTTAGGATTTAGGAGGAACCTGAGTGTTCTGTCCAGGAAGATGAGCTGTTTGATGTCAAGCGCGCACCACATCTACCACATGACTGCCTGCACCGATGAGATCAGCACGCTCGGAAATACTCTTCTGATAGGCTATGAAATGGGCAAAGGTCTCATCACTCATACGGTTGAGTCGTGTACGCATATAATCAGAGGCACCATCAGGCGAGAATATCGTCACTCGTTCCAATCCTGCATTTTCGTCCAATCGATTAATATCCTCCAAACGCACATAGTCATACAGTTCGTCTGCCTGTGCTTGAATGTGGAAATTCTGATCCACTACTCCTCTATCCAATAAGCCTCCTATTCTGTCTTCGTCAAAACAATACGACAGAATGCTATATTCGTTCATCAGATAGGCAACAAAGATCAGACCTCCTGGCTTGGTCACGCGCTTGGCTTCTTTTAATGCTTTCAATTTCTCATCATCACCAATAAGATGATAGAGCGGACCAAGCAGAAGCGTGACATCTGCCGATGCTGTAGGCACAAACGGCATGTGGCGTGCATCGCCCTGCACAACATCGGCTGTTGGTTCCCGTTTCAAAAACACATCAATATTGCGACGCACCAATTCCACAGCTTTCACCTCATAGCCTTCTGCCATGAGTGCCGAGGTGTAGCGCCCTGTACCTGCACCAATATCAAGCAAACGATAACCGGGTTTCAGAAATCTGCGCAGATGGTACATGGTGGTTTCAAACTCAACAATACCGTGTCTGCGCAGTAAGCGCAAGTCTTCGGGATGTTTGTTATAATGTTTCTCTATATTGGATAATGCCATAATGCTGTTCTATTACGCTTGTCGAATGAAAGCGCAAAATTATGGGATTATTTTGAGACAGCCAACTATTTACGTGTATTTCTTTCCCTGTACTTGCAATTTCTATAACATGACGAGAAAGATCAAGCCAAGACGTCCCATCTGTAATATTCCATTTATAGAATCGACAGATGGGACTATCTTGAACCAGAATCGGTCAGAAAGCTATGGTAAGTAGCGCATGTCAGCTCACCCGTTTCTTGCGTTCGCAATAGCGTTCACACTGTGCACAGATGTCGTAGCCTAACATGGCTCCTAAGATAAAATCCTCTTCTGGAGAAAGATGACACAACGGTTTTGTGACCATCATACGGATAGCATCCAGACATTCACGTTTGCCAAAGAAGAGATTGAGGCGGTCGTTGCCGATGGGCTGGATGATATAATCAATATCCTCGCGCTTCAGCTTCGACACGGCAAAAGTTTCATACTTTTTGTTGAAGGTGAACAACACCATACGGCGCACACCTTTTTTATACTCATAAATATGGTTCATCAGAACCTTCAGATCTATTGGCATGGTGACTGACTGCATTGTGACTGGAGTTTTGGCCAAATCGCTTATAGGATTTGGAGATTGTTATTGACTATAAAAATGGTTTAATGGCTTCGAGCCATGTATCGATGCGAGTTTCTGTTTTGTCGCTTTCGTTAATATCGTCAAGGGCAAGTCCTAAGAACTTTCCATTCTCTACCGCTTCGCTATCGGAGAAAGAATAATCATCGGTTGGAACTCCTTCGAGCAACGTTGCACCTGCAGCTTTCACTACGTCGGCAATTTCTTTCATACCGCTACAGAACGTATCTGAATAAGAATCGCTGTCTCCACAACCAAACAGGGCAACGGTTTTTCCGGTTAAGTCGGCGCTCTTGAGCGTTTCTACACCAGAATACCAGTCATCCTGCATTTCGCCCACTCCCCATGTGGAAGTACCGAGAATGAGGTTATCGTTGGCTACTACGATATCTGAACTGATATTGGCAACATCTAATGCACCCACGCCGAGCTTGGCGGCTATGGTTTCGGCAATTCCCTGGCATGTACCTGTGGAAGAACCATAAATAACAATTGTCGGTTTCATTTTTTCTGATTTACTATTGCTTGTTGTTGAATCTTGATTGATGCTGCGGGGATCAATCTCCATGAGACAGACACACCCGCAAGAAACGTTTCTTGTTTGCGGTTGCAAAGTTAGAGGTTTTGCGCTTATAGTGCAATACCTAAAAATTGTGGTTCTATTTATTTGGCTTAACGAAAGCGTGAGATTTCTGCTATCAATCATCATAATACACGCCACAACGAACTTATACAACAGACAATATCACTTCATTTCCTGGATGAGCAAAAAATCTGCTTTTCTTCGTATTTCGCTCGTTTAATCGTACCTCTGCATCACGGATGCGAAGGTACTCACGCTCGGAAAAACTCAAATATAATTTGGTTTTTCGCTCGCTTAATCGTACCTTTGTATTTTGACAAAGACAAAAACGACAAAATGCCAGAAAATACCCGACATAAGATATGAACGTATTTACAAAAATCATAGCCAACGCCCTTGCTTTGCCTGAGCGAGGCGTGGACAATACTATACAACTGCTTGAAGAAAACTGTACCGTTCCTTTCATCAGCCGATACAGAAAGGAACGTACTGGCAACATGGATGAAGTGCAGGTGGCAGATATTGCACTCATGCGCGAAAAACTACAAGATGTGGCTAAACGCAAAGAAACTATCGTGACGACAATAGAGGAGCAAGGAAAAATGACTGATGCGCTACGAAAACGTATTGAGGATTGTTGGAACATATCGGAACTGGAGGACATTTATCTGCCCTACAAGCCTAAACGTCGCACAAAAGCTGACATCGCACGTGCACAAGGATTAGAACCGCTCGCCAATACCATCATGCTACAACGGGATCCTAACCCGCAGATGACAGCACAGAAATACGTCAAGGGTGATGTGCAGTCTGCCGAAGAGGCATTAGAAGGCGCCAAATTTATTATTGCCGAAACGATAAACGAAAACGAGAAGGTGCGCAAAGAGATACGCAACGTATTTCGCCATAACGCAGTCATCACATCGAAGGTTGTGAAGACCAAAGCAGAAGACGAAGGTGCACAGAAATACAGCGACTACTTCGATTTCTCTGAACCTCTGAAGCGTTGTTCCTCACACCGACTTCTCGCCATGCGTCGCGGAGAGAAGGAGGGATTTCTGCGTATCAGTATTTCCGCCGATGACGATGAATGTAAGAACAGAATCCGCAGAATATATGTACAAGGACGAGGCGATTGCAGTCATTTGGTCGGCGAAGCGGCTGACGATGCCTTCAAACGCCTGCTAAAACCATCAATAGAGACAGAATATGCCCTATCAAGCAAACAAGCTGCCGACAACGAAGCTATCAAAGTTTTTGCCGAAAATCTGCGTCAACTTCTCTTGGCTGCACCATTAGGACAAAAACGCGTGATGGGCGTAGATCCCGGATTCCGTACCGGATGCAAAGTTGTCTGCCTCGATGCCCAAGGCACATTACTCCACTTTGAAGCCATCTATCCCCATGCTCCTAAAAACGACCGTCAAGGGGCTGCTCGTCAAGTACTTGACATGGTGAAGAAATACAAGATAGAGGCTATTGCCGTGGGCAACGGTACTGCAAGTCGTGAGACTTCCACATTCTTGAAAGAGATTGGACTTGATACAGATACCAATATCTTTGTGGTGAGTGAAGATGGAGCATCGGTCTATTCGGCATCAGAAGCGGCACGCGAGGAATTCCCCAACGAGGACGTTACCGTGCGCGGAGCCGTATCGATAGGCCGACGACTGATGGATCCGCTTGCCGAACTTGTGAAGATTGACCCCAAAAGTATTGGCGTGGGACAATATCAGCACGATGTGGATCAAGGAGAACTGAAAAAGAGTCTTGATATGGTGGTGGAATCATGCGTTAATACCGTTGGAGTAAACCTCAACACGGCAAGTCGTCACCTCTTAATGTATGTCAGCGGTCTCAATGCCACAACCGCCAAAAATATCGTGGAATATCGTGAAAAGAACGGGGCCTTCAAATCGCGTGCAGAACTCAAGAAAGTTCCACGCCTCGGTCCTGTAGCCTTCGTGCAATGTGCTGGTTTCCTACGCATCCCTGGAGCCAAGAATCCACTCGACAATAGCGCCGTTCATCCCGAAAGCTACGATATTGTGAAAGCAATGGCAAAGGACAAGGGATGTACTGTGGAACAACTTATTGACAACAAAGAACTACAAAAATCAGTTGACCTCAAGAACTACGTTTCCGACACGACCGGTATGCCCACCCTTACCGACATCATGGCAGAACTTCAACGGCCTGGTCGCGACCCACGTGCAGCCGTAGAAGTATTCGAATTTGACTCACGCGTACATGAGATTAATGACCTGCAAGTGGGAATGCTCTTGCCAGGAATAGTGACCAATATCACCAATTTCGGAGCATTTGTAGATATTGGTGTTCATCATGACGGACTGGTACACATCTCACAACTGGCAGACAGATTTGTGAAAGACCCGAATGATGTGGTGAAACTACACCAACATGTAGCAGTAAGAGTGACTGAGGTTGATATAAAACGCCAACGCATATCGTTGTCGATGAGAGGTTTATAAACATTTAAAATAACTATGAAAATTACAGTATTCTGCTCTGCCAACGAGCATATAGACCCCGATTTCTTCAGTATGACAGAAGAGTTGGGAAAATGGATGGTAGCCAACCATCACGATCTCATCTTTGGAGGCACCAACCAAGGACTGATGAACTGCATCGCTAAAGCCGTACACGATGGAGGTGGACGGGTCATCGGCGTTGTACCATCACTTGTAGAAAAAGGTGGACGAACATCCGACTATATCGATGTACATATCCCCACAGATAACCTTGCCGACCGCAAGAGTCTGATGATTGACCAATGTGACGTGGTGGTTGCTCTTCCTGGAGGTGTTGGCTCGCTTGACGAAATCTTCTGTGTAGTAGCTTCAAAATGTATCGGATACCATGCTAAGAAAGTCATCCTTTATAATATGAAAGGATTTTGGAACGCACTCATCGCACTCATGGATGACCTCGACCAAAAAGGAATGATTCGCGGAAACTGGCACAATATGATTGAAGTGGCAGACAATTTCGAACAACTCAAACAATTGCTAAACGCAATAAACGACTGATAACACATGAAATCAATAGGTAGCATCATCAAAGGAAAACCTACCATGACGGAAAGAACAGTCTATTCCATGCTGATGATATGTGGCATTTCCCACTTTCTCAACGATATGATCCAGTCAATCATCCCGTCCATCTATCCTATCATCAAAGACAGATTTGACTTCTCCTTCGCACAGATAGGCATCATCACCTTGGTATTCCAAATGACTTCGTCCATCCTACAACCTTTTACTGGCTATTATGCCGACAAGCACCCACGCCCCTACGCCCTGTCGATTGGCATGTGCTTCACATTAACAGGGTTGCTGTTGCTGGCATTTGCAGAAAACTATCTTTTAATCCTTCTGGCAGTAAGCGTGGTAGGCTTTGGCTCATCCATATTCCACCCTACTGCATCACGCGTGGCACAGATGGCTTCAGGCGGCAAGAAAAGTTTGGCACAAGCCATCTTTCAGGTAGGAGGAAACGGCGGTTCTGCCATGGGGCCACTCTTAGCCGCCATCATCATCCTGCCTTTTGGTCAACATGCGATTGCCTATTTTGCTATTGCAGCACTAATTGCCGCTATCATCATGATAAGGCTTGGAACATGGTTTAGAGCGCGACTAGTCTATGCTGTGAAGCATCCGCAAAAGAATACGGGACTGAATACCGACATCTCCAAAAGGGCGAAATACGGAGCACTAACCATCTTGATTCTGCTCGTATTCTCAAAATATTTCTATACTTCCTGTATCACAAGTTACTTCACGTTTTTCCTGATCCACAAGTTCGGCGTCAGCGTACAAACATCACAAATCTGCCTATTCGTTTTCCTGACCGCTTTTGCCATTGGCACATTGGCAGGAGGAATGTTTGGAGACAGATTCGGAAGAAAATACGTGATATGGTTCTCCATCCTCGGTGCAGCACCATTCGCATTAGCCATGCCATTCGCCAATTTCACTTGGACGATAGTCTGCGCTTTCCTTTCTGGATTGGTTATTGCATCGGCATTCTCCTCGATTGTGGTTTACGCCACAGATCTGATGCCCGACAAGGTGGGATTGATTGCCGGTATCTTCTTCGGACTGATGTTTGGATTGGGTGGTCTCGGATCTGCCTTCTTTGGATGGTTGGCAGACAAAACAAGCATCGAATTCATTTTCCAGGCAAGTGCCTTCCTACCATTATTGGGCATTATCGCAGGTTTTCTGCCAAACACCCAAAAGAAGGGAGGGCATTAGGCCGAAACACGAGAACCACGACTCACCACATGACGACTATCAACAAACTGTCGATTGGTAGTTTATCTGTTCCCGAAGCCATCCCGAACTCATCCCGAACCTTTTTCGATTGGATCCCAGTTGAAAAAGGTTCGTTCTCGATTATTCTTCAAAAGACAAAGCGAAGGATGAACGAGTTTCTTGAATTCATCAGAGTCATCTCGGACTAAGACGACAAAGAAACAAACATCAAGAATGGGTACATATAAGGGGAAAGGCGATAGTACCCGATGCTCTCCAAATACCGAACCGCTTTGGCTTCATCGGAAATGACAAGTCCACGACTTTCCAACAGAGCCACCAAGTCTGCCTCTGCCATATAATATTTCGTGAAGTGCAGTAATCTTTCCATTAGCGTATTTTGAGAGTGAACGTATATAAACAAAGGCAATGATATAGGTGTTGGCACAAATAATCTATAAAATGCTGTCATTTCTGAATGCATTTTTTATATATACCACATACGTTTGACTAAGACATTATGAGTCTTACATTTTATCATGTCCATACATTTCAATGCCATATTACAATCTTCATCATTTTTGGGATATACCATATCTGTGACATCTAGTTTAATCTTCTAGCAAATGGATAAAATGTCTTATGCATATCCTTATCAGTCCCATCTGTTGAATAATAACCAATTATTTCATGGCTACTTGAAGAATCATCCAAATAATCATCATTTGGCACACTACCTTCGTAATATTCGGTTAAGGTTCTTGTGCCGAAAATGATGATGGAGTCAACTCCACCATCATCATTGAAAGAAATGCCACTATGACTATAATCAATGTCATTTCTTCCATCAACATTCATACCTATCTTTTTCTTTATAATAGGTGCATCAT
>NZ_NPIZ01000028.1:0-1121 GCF_002251185.1 Prevotella sp. P5-126 | reverse complement strand
TATATATATATATAAATATATATATATATTATATATATAAATTTTTGGCTCGAAGTTTTGATTTTCGGTTTATCAAAACTGTTATCTGTTATCTGTTATTTGTTATTGCCATTTTTTGCGCTTACTGAAAAATGCCGTTTTTGGTTCATTTCTTTTACAGCGCCTAACATCATACCCATGATCTTACCACGGTTTCAAACCAACAAAAAGTATAGCGCTCCACCTATCTTCCTTATATTCAGCAATATACGATAATCACCAAGATTTATACTTCAAAATTTGGCTTTGTAACCAACTGATACACAGGGAAATGTTAAAAGCCGTGGGAAAATTGGTCACAAGCCGTGGGAAAAGTGGAACAACCGATTGTTTTTCTTCATACCTTTGCACTGGCGTCCAAGATAGGCGGCACCTCGGAAATGAAAAGAAAAACGAGTTTCTCTTTTACATTCCACTCGGTTTGCACTATCTTTGCACCGTGGTTCAAGAGAGAATCACTCATCGCACTGAACATTCCGTCCGCACACAGACGTGGGCAACTCCTCAGTAAGTCACCAGTGAATCCGCACTAAATCCCAAAATTTGGCGGACAACGATGGGACAAAATGGGAGGAACATGGGAACTGAAAAGGAGAAACCGACGATGTGGGAATGGGTGCTAACTAACTAACTTACTAACAACTATTCCCCAGAACCCCCACTGGTCTAACAAACGGGGGGAAACAAAATGGCTATTCTAAATGGACTTATCAAAAAAATGAGTGGATCGGCTGGTCAGTTGACTTTCAAGACTGTCAATGGACGTACCGTAGTATCGGAGAAAGTGACCAAGGTACGCAACACCCGCACCAAGGGACAACAGCGTCAGCGCATGAAATGGGTGAACATCGTCCGCATGTATGCAGGACTCGTTCCGCTGCTGAAAAATGCCTTCGAGAAGAAAGCGCAGTACCACACCGACTACAACATGTTCGTCCGTGCGAACAGCGTGGCAGCTCCTGTCTATCTCACCAAGGCTGAATCGGATGGCGGCGCATGCATCGCAGCTCCCTATCAGATCACCCAAGGCACGCTGCCCTCTATCTCGGTGAAGGGTACTGGCGACAAGGCGGTGACCAGCA
>NZ_NPIZ01000027.1:0-666 GCF_002251185.1 Prevotella sp. P5-126 | reverse complement strand
ATTCCGAACAGAGAAGTTAAGCCCACTTGCGCCGATGGTACTGCAATGCAATGCGGGAGAGTAGGAGGCCGCCATCTTTTACAAAGCACCTTGTTTCAGCAATGAAGCAAGGTGCTTTTTTCGTTTCCTCCCTTTACGGATCCACGGAACACACAGAGTACACTCCACGGAGCACACAGAGTACATGGAAAGATTCTGGTTAAAGATTTTTCTTAAGATTTTCGCTAAGATTTACACCATTGGTTATTTTTTGTCGTGACTCAGCATAGTGAAAGCTCGCTTTCACTATGTCTTCGCTACTCCAAAACATCTTGCCGTAGGCAACTAAAAAATCCATTTAAGGAAACTGTCAACTGTCAACTGTAACGCTTGTGAATGATGATATTGACTACGGATAGTTTTGGAATGACATTGATCTGTATTCATGACATGGCTGCAGACTGCAACTCCGGAAAGCTGAACGGCTATGCTCCGGAATATGAAAACAAGTGAAACAGTATCTGTTCCCCTGTTTCATCCCCCTGTTTCATGGTTGCCTTATAAGTAAGTCATAACTAACTCCGCACTAAGTCCCAAAATTGGCGGACAATGATAGGAGGTACAAGGAACAGAAAGGGAGAATACCAATGATGTGGAAATGAATTGTATGATTGGAATTGCAATCTA
>NZ_NPIZ01000026.1:0-6834 GCF_002251185.1 Prevotella sp. P5-126 | reverse complement strand
GCTCCTGTCTATCTCACCAAGGCTGAATCGGATGGCGGCGCATGCATCGCAGCTCCCTATCAGATCACCCAAGGCACGCTGCCCTCTATCTCGGTGAAGGGTACTGGCGACAAGGCGGTGACCAGCATCAACCTCGGAGGTCTCGCCATCGACGAGAATACCACGGTGAAGGACTTCGCCAAGGCGGTGGTGACCAACAATCCGGAGTTCGACTACGGCGACCAGATCAGCTTCTACAAGGTGTTGCAGCGTCTGAACGCGGAAACTCAGATTCCCTACTGCGCCTTCAGTGCAAGCTACGTAGTGCTCGACAAGGAATCGACTGCGAAGCTCTGGGATCTCGTTGACAAGGTGGGATTCGCTGCAAAGGAGGGTTTCCTCGCCCATGGCGAGAACGAGGGCGACGGTGTGTTTGCCTGGGTACACAGTCGCAACGACTACGGCAAGACCAAGGTATCGACCCAATACCTCATCGACAACAACAGCATGTTGCAGGCGTACAAGACGGACGATGCGTTCACCAAGGCGTGCACGAGCTACGGCAGTAGCGCCGATGTGTTTCTCACTCCCGACGGCAACGGTTCGGTAGCTCCCGTCACTCCCGCTGTTCCCGATGTGACTCCTACCGATGGGAAGTTTGAGGTCAAGCTCCTCGCCAATCCCTCTGTCGGTGGCACGGTGACCGGTGCAGGTCGCTACCCTGCGGGTCAGTCGGTGGAGATTAGTGCCTCGCCTGCCGAAGGTTACCAGTTCAACCGATGGAGCGATGGCGACACCAATGCCTCACGCAGCATCACGCTCAGTTCAAACACCGCCCTCACTGCCTACTTCAAGTCGGATAGCGACGCTGGTGATCAGGAACCCGGTGGTGGTGGACTGGAAGGCTGAACCACAGAGTCCTGCGGAACGTCCGCGGGACTCTTTAACCCCCACATTTAGCGTATGAAACGAATACTCTCATTAGCCAGTTTCGTCTGTGCTATCCTCTTCGCTACAGCTGGCATGATGATGCCTCCGCAAGGTGAGATTTCGGGATCCGTCCTCATCCTCGTTGCCCAGCTCTTGATACTGTGTGCCACCTTCCTCGGCATTAAAGACTATCACAACATCATCAACAGAAAACTATGACTCAAGATTCTAAAAACAAGTGGAGCGTCATCATCAACATTGCTTTGACCACCATCACCGCCGTGCTCTCGGCCCTTGGTTTCACCATCGGGTGACACTCCCTCTGGCAAACCCATGAACCGCCCCGTGTGGTTCGTGGGTGTTTTTTTATCCACGGAGAACACGGAGGACACGGAAAAAGATTCTCGTTAAAGATTATTCTAAAGATTTTCGTTAAGATTTACACCATAGGTTATTTTTGTCGCGACTCGGCAAAGAATAAATTTTTGGATTTATTCTCTGCTCTCACTGCTCCAAAAATTCGAGCATCTCCGATGCGATCCATAATAAATTCGTCCCCAAAAGCGAGGTATTCGAGCGCATTTTCAGTCGAGATTTTTGTTAAAGATTATATTTTTAGTTGCCTGTCGGCAAGAAATCTTTGGAGGAAATCTTTAATAAAAATATGGCCTATGGCCAGAAATCAATCATCGGAATTTAGACGGTCACACGAAAAGACACGGATTCTAGTTAAAGATTATTCTAAAGATTTTTGTTAAGATGTCGAGCCGAGGCGATCCAAAATAAAACCCTTCCCAGAAGCGAGGTATTCGAGCGCATTTTCAGTCGATATTTTTGTTAAAGATTTTGTTTGCTGCCTCCTGAATTACAGATTATTTCTTGCGAAGCAACATCTTAAACAGGATTTCCTCCAAAGATTTCTTGCGCTCGGCAACCAAAAAAATCCACGGATCACACGGAGGACACGGAGAAAGATTTTCGTAGGATGATAAAGACCACTCCCTCAGACTTCAAACCTCAGACTTCAGACTTCATTTTTGCGTTACAGTTGTTACAGTTACAGTTTTGAAAAGCAAAAACAGGTGCGTTTAGACCTCATGAATCGTTCTTCGACGAAGGCCTGACTACAGAAAATAAAGACGAATGACAACTTTTTCTTCCCACATCTTCTCATCTTTCATTTTATTTTTATAAATTTGCATGGAAAATCGTAACACAGGGGAATTACTCCCCTATCATTCTTAAAACCCAAAAACTGTGCATCAGTCATGATGTCGTTGACCTGTCCCTGTGACATCTTGAAACCTTGCTTGCATCTCGCATGCAGTATTGGTTTGAATAAAACCGAAGCTATATGACGAAAGAGAATAAAGAAATGCTATTGAGCCTCATTCAACAACACAAGGAGTTAGGCATTAGTGAGCAGATAGACTACGAAAAGTTCTATCTGTACTCTATCATCACGCACTCCACAGCCATCGAAGGTTCTACTGTTACAGAATTGGAAGCTCAACTGTTGTTTGATGAAGGCATCACATCACAAAAGCGCACCTTGGTAGAACAACTGATGAACCTTGACCTTAAAACAGCATACGACTATGGCATGAAGTGGATAAAACACCATGAAGCTATTACTGTAAATTGGCTAATCACACTTGCATCAAAGGTTATGGCTCGTACTGGAAGTGAATATCATTCTCTTGGGGGAGATTTCTCTGCAGCCAAAGGCGAATTAAGAAAACTGAATGTGACAGCAGGCTTTGGAGGAAAGTCGTATATGTCGTACTTGAAAGTACCCTCAAGACTTGAAGCATTCTGTGAGGAACTGAACAAACGCCGTATGGCGATTGATAAGACAGATATTGCAGCTATCTATGAACTAAGCTTTTGGGCACATTTTGAATTGGTTTCCATTCACCCTTGGGCTGACGGTAATGGCAGAACATGCAGACTATTGATGAATTTGCTCCAAATAGAATATGGTGTGTTACCCACCAAAGTGCTTAGGGAGGATAAAGCTGAATATATTCAGGCTTTGATAGACACAAGAGAGAATGAAGATATTCAGATATTTCTGGACTGTATGACCCAATTGCATTGTAAGCATCTTAAATGGGATATCGACCAATTTATCAAGTCTATAGCAGAGGAAATGGTCGATAAAATTGATTTTGCAGAGGAAATGGTCGATAAATGGTCGATAAAGCCAGCATTAGCTAAGAAATTGGCCGATATTTTAATTTTTGCAGACGGAAAGGATGAAATCACAACAGAGATCATCACCAAGCAATTTAACCTAACTCAAACAACTGCCAAACGTTACCTGCGCCAACTTACGGAGTTCGGCTATATCGAAGCACAAGGCGGCAATAAGAACAGAACATATAAAAAGAAATAACGATATATGGCTAAGAATTTCGATTATATCCTGCTTTTAGCAAAGGAAGTGCCAGGGTTCAAACGCTTGTCACAGGGACGGGTCAATGACATCAACACCAAGCGTTACAGTTGACAGTTGACAGTTTCCAAAAATGATTTTTTTGCGGTACAGATAACAAATAACAGATAACAGTTTGGGGAAAGCAAAAACAAGGGCCATTTTGACCTCCTGTATCATTCTTCGATAAAGGCCTGGCCAAAGAAAATGAAGATGAATATAAATTTTTCGGTCAGCATCTTCCAACTCTCATTTTATTTTTATAAATTTGCATGAAAAATTGTAAAACAGGGGAATTACTCCCCTATCATTCTTAAAACCCAAAAACTGTGCATTATTCTTGATGTCGTTGACCTGTCCCTGTGACATCTCAAGGGTCAAGGGCCCCCCGACCCTTAGAGAAAAATTGTGCTCCTATTCTGTAGCCAATTCACTAATCATAGAAGGCTTGATACCTTCAAACAGGATCCTTACATTATTTGCTTTGTATTTTATGATTCCGATATTCTCTAATTGGCGGCTATTGAACTCGTACCATGCAACAGGTGCTTGTTTGTCATCTACAAGAACAATCTTTATGCCTTCGTGAATATCGCAAGGGAGAATCTTCAATTCTCCTGATGTATTACAATTAACAATTCGTTGATTCATACCAATTTTTGAATTATCGTATTTTTATATCCTTGAACTTCCAGCCCTTCTTGTCTTGTTCTGCTATGAGAAATGATTTGGTTTTTGGGGGTATGGCAGGAAATATCAGTGCAAATTTCAAGATCTCACCAGACTTTTCAAATGTTGACATGTATGGATCTATTGCAACGTTTTCAGCCCTTTTAAATTCAAGTTTGTTTGTACCCGAAGCCTTGATATACGTTCCACTTTTCACGTTAAACCTGTCAAAGACTGTATTTGTAAATTCAAATTCCACTCTCGTCTCTGTTGACGACAAGGCAATTCTGCTAATTCTCAATCCATCCGAGATGCTGTATGGTGTTGGATAGAATCTATATTGGGGATAATCTATTACTTTATCATAGCGAGCGTAATCAAAATTATCAAATGGATGAGCCATTGCATATAACCGCGCTCTATTCTGCTCTTCTAACAAACGTGCTTTTCTCTGGACTTCAGCTTTGTATGCTTCCAACTCTGCTTTTGTACCAAGTTTACCTCCTATAATCTCTCCTTCACCATTTGCAATAGGAATGAAGCAATAAGGATGATTAGCTATCCAATCCGTTTTTTCTTTCAGACTCATGTCAGAGCATTGCCGTATACTTTGTACAGCCGCTTGATATTCGTTAGCAGTTCTTATACGTGCCATCAATTCTGGGTCATTCGCTATTTCGCCTTGTTTACGAATAGCATAGCTTCTTGCGTCATATGGTCCAAGTCCTCTCATTGATTCATAGCTTCGTGCTATCTTCTTCTTATAGTCATCAAACCAAAGCAGAGTCTCCTCATCGTTGTAAAGTTTCCCACCATATTCAGCAAGCAATAATTGCAATTTGCTATATTGCTCATTCGCTTCGTTACTAACTCGGTCAAGCTTTTCTAAAGACTGTTGGAGAATCGTGTAATCTTGCTTTATGGGCTTATAGACAAACGGCTGAAACTGTGCGGGCTGAAACTGTGCGTAAGCACATGTTGTAACCATTGATAGTAGTAAAAATGCCTTTCTCATAATTTATGCTATTAACATTACCTTAATTCCGCAACACTTTGATTTAACTTTATTTATAAGTTCCTGAGCAACAAAAAGTTGCAGGATTTTGTCATGTCAGATTTTTCACTTATCTTAGTGTTTTAATTCAAAACAAGCGTAAATCGTAACAAGACATGGCAAAGGTACAAATATAATCCGAAAAACTCACACCTTTTGGAGGAATTTTTTCAATCATGGAGCAATTTGACTCCATGCTTTCACCTATTATCGACCAGACACTTGGTCAGAGATGCCGCAGTATCATCGGATACCAGTACAGCGATGTCACAGGGACATGTCATTGACATCATGACTTATAATTCTTACAGCTTACAGTATTACAGTTTTCGGATCATCGGAATTTAGTCGGAAATATAATCTTAAACGAAAAATCCTCGATGTGAATCGGGGATTTTTTGTTTTTATTAAAAATAATCAATAAAAAAATTGTAAATATGAAGAAATAAACATAACTTTGTGAAAAATAAATAATTAAATACATAACAACTATGGAGATATTAGCACTTTTACCTGTACTTTGGGTTATTCTTTACATCGCCCAGCGTGGAGAAAAATAATTATTTATAAAAAATGTCACAGGGACGGGTCTATGACTTCGGCTACCAAACGGCTGTTCTTGTCTGCGAGAAGAAATCGCCTCGTGGCGAGCGACTGAAAGAGGAAGCAATCAAGAATGGCTGGTTGAAGGAAAATGCACAAAAACCGTCAGAAATGACGGAAAAAGATGTTATGGACAATCAAAAACCGTCAAATGTGATGGAAAATGAATCAAAAACCGTCACAGAAACAGAAAAACCTTCTTTCCCTAACTTGATGGTTCAAAATGTGTATCAGGCTATCAAGATGAACAGAAAGGCCAAGTATTCTCAACTTGAGGATAACCTCGGTGTATCTGAAAGTACGATACTACGTGCTATTGGTTGGCTCAAAGCAAATGGATACATTAATCCGGTAAAATCAAAAGTAAAAGGCGAGTGGCAACTCCTATAGTTGGCACGTAATCGTGTTCGCAGTTGGGATGAACCATCATTCACTATGCAAGCACAGGCTAGGAATGCCCCTCAACATCCTCAAGCTCCTAAGATGTCATACATATCTTCTTCACAAAGAATCTTTGCAAAAGGATATGTACATTTATATCGCAGATTAAGTGTCCGTGAATGTGCAAGAATACAAACATTCCCAGATAATTTCAAATTCATCTATCAAGATGTAAAGTATGGGTATAAAATGGTTGGTAAAGAATGTCACAGGGACAGGTCAATGACATCAACACCAAGCGTTACAATATAACAATATAACAGTTTCCCAAAACGATTTTTGCGTTACAGTTACAGTATTACAGTTTTGAGAAACGGAATTTTTTGGTTGCTTCGCAAGAAATAATCTGTAATTCAGGGAGGCAGCAAACAAAATCTTTAACTAAAATCCTTGACGAGAATGCGCTCGAATACCTCGCTTCTGGGAAGGGTTTTATTTTGGATCGCCTACGGCTCGACATCTTAACTATAATCTTTACAAGAATTTAACTATAATCTTTACAAGAATAGTTAAAGATTTTTGATATCAGCCTGTCTAGGTAAATACTTTTGTCCTTACAGGACGTAGGTGTATATGTTACATCAAGTCCGCAGGGTGTTACCCTGGGCTAAGGAAGCCATTGGGCCTTCAGCCCGTTGTTGCTTGTATATCAAATCTTGCGAAGAATCCAAAAAAACATCCGTTTAAATTCCGATGATTGCTTAGAGTGTGCTCCGTGGAT
>NZ_NPIZ01000025.1:0-9552 GCF_002251185.1 Prevotella sp. P5-126 | reverse complement strand
CTAACTTACAGATTGTAATTTTCTGCAAAGATAGTCATTTCTAACCCATAGAGTCATTTTTTGCTCGTATTTTGTCGCATATCAACCACTTACAACGATTGTTAATCGTTTTTAGTGGACACTAGTGATAGATGGTTATGGAATACTTTTTATATAGTCCGCTAAATGGGAATTTACAATTCTGATATACTTCAGATGTAGGTTGCCGTTTCTAAAGCAATATAAAGTTTGTTTAAACTATGGTTGGCATTGTTCAAGCCTTTGGCTTCATATCCATTTGTATCCAAAATGTCACCTGTTTCAAAAAAAGCATACAACTTCAAATTGTAGAAGTCGCACACAGATTGAACTCCAGCCAATTCCATTTCTACAGCGATGCACCCTTCTTCCATACGTTTGCGTACAAGTCCTTTTGTTTCTCTGATCATCGAATCTGTCGTCCATATTTTACCTGTAATATATGGTACAGATAATTTGTCGAAAATTATGGAAAGTTCCTTGCTTGCGGCTATATCAATATAGTCGGATGGTGCTGCAAAATAATATGAACACCCGTCCCCTCTGTAACTTTGTGTCGGTATGATAAATCTACCTTGTGTGGTTGTACGGTCAAGACTGCCACAGGAACCGAACATAATGAACTTTGATGCTCCAGTTAGCCAGCTTGCAAGATGACATTGAGAGGATGCTACTGCTGAACCTATTCCTGACAGGTAGAAAGTTATCGTAACTCCTTTATAAGTTGTTTTATAGATATGCGTATCGCCATTGCAAGCCGGCATAGTTGCAATAATTTCAGATTCGTAGGAATCAAGTAAATGCCGATGAATCTCCTTCGAGAATATTATCAGGCATATATCTGCAAAATCTCCACGTCTGCCGTAGAAATCAAACAGATTGATCATTGGTTCAGTTTCAATATCATAACTATCAGTAATCATAGCATATTGAATCAGATGTGAGTTTTATATTGCTCCGGTATCTCAAGATTGAAAGTTCTGCATAATAACAGGACGTCGTGGACATCATTTTCATCGTATTCATATCCAAGATGGAACTGTACCTGTGCCTCCGGGTTTATGCATGTTACCTCAATATTCCCGATATTTCCTTTACCTGAGAAAGTTTCGCTTGGGAAAGTGTATCCGTCATATAGAATTCCATCTTCGACATATTCGAAACAATGCAGATCGATTATTCTTCCGTTGTCATCTTTCCAGACAGTATGGCTATCGGTCGTATAGTCCATTACAACTTCTCTGTATCCCTTCCAGGTAATCACGGATATGGCCTTACCATAGTCTTTCTTCTCTACGAACAGATCGATGTCGTTATGTATTCTTGTTTCTCTGCCTATAAGTGCATCGACACCCCAACCGCCGTCCAGAAACACCTTTACAGATGCTTCAGACAGCATTTCAAGAATCTCACATGCATCAAAATAAGTGACCATAAAATTGCAATTAAAATAAACTTTGGTGCAAAGTTAATAAAATTCCGTGAGACTAAAGAGACTTATACGTAGAAAGTTAAACATACAACTGTATTTTCGCAGAAAATACTATAAAATGCCACCTGAAAAGCCCACTTTTCGTGCACATTTTTCCAACTAAAGCCATTTTTTCAACCTGATTGCTGAAACGACAATAAGGTTCACAATACCTGATTTTGCACCTTCAGGAACGCAGCACAAAATGATAGAAAATGAAAATTTCCGTTCATTTCCGTGTTAAGATATGTTAAGCAGATGTTTTCATTTTGGGGTTTTTGAAATTTTTGTTTCCAGTTTGTTTCTTTTGGTACTTTTTGCTTTTTGGGAGTGTTGATATTCAGCACTTTACAATTCGGAAGCAGATTCTCAAGAAGAAGATAATGAGTAGGTACAATCACAGAATCTTCCCTGTTTTTTCTTTCCCAAAACTGTTAACTGTTAACTGTTATTTGTTATCTGAACCGCAAAAATGGTTTATGGAAACTGTCAACTGTCAAACTGTAACGTCTGGTGTGAATTGGCATGGTCCAAGAAACAGAAACCTGTCCTCGTGTTTTAAGAATCCGAAACCTATTTTTCCTTTCCGAAAACTGTAATACTGCAAGCTGTAAGAATTGAAAGTCATGATGTCAATGACCTGTCCCTGTGACATCTCTTTCGCGGCAATTTGCCACTATACAGCAGAAATGAACTCTGAACGACACTTATCGTATAAAACATAATGGAGGCTGCAAATGGCAATTCCTTGCCGCTTGCAGCCTCCTGCTTGAATTGATTTATTCTTTATATGGCTTTGTGTCGGGTATCAGGCGCATTCTCCACATGACAAGCCGAATGTCTTGGGAAATCACTTGTCCCGATTTCACCTAATTATTCTAATGGTTAAAAATCAGTTGTACTACTTCCATCTCCCCAGTTCTCATCGACGCTTGCTGATATATTGACTTGCTTCAATCCAGCGTGAGCCACGTCGCCTTGATAGATGATGTGGAAGTTGGGATTGATGGGGGCATTGGGTAGTGTGATTGCAGGATTGTCAAGTTCGCCGCAGTAATGCAACTGTAGGTCTTGGTTGCCTCCGTTAGCATCGGGCATAACGTAAAAGTGGCATATTTCTTTTGAAACGGCCGCTGTTGCACCGGTAACGGTAGTCACTGGACAGTTGTACACCCAATTGACTGTGGCATCACCTGCTACCGTTCCTGTCAATACATTATACGCTGTGAAGGATGTTGGCACGGTCAACGTCAGCGTATAGGGGTCAGTCGCGTCATCAGTTACAGACAGGTCTGTCGTGGTGTTTACACTGATGCGGGTTACGGCATGCTTCAGTGTACAATTGATGCCTGCCTCTACATAGCCTTGATTCTTCAGATTTCCGGCAAAGGCTACAACCTCGCCACTATTGTTGTAAGCCACGTTTTTGAGCGTAGTCGGAGCTGAAGCAGAATTGTCGCTGTCAGCCCAGAACAGCAGCGTATACTTCTCAGAGGTTGTTGGGTTCATCCACAACTTAGCCGTATAAGTCTTTCCTGCGATGCTTTCATCCATCTTTACTACTGTGGAATAGCCGTCAGCCAACTCATTGCCTTGTTCATCGAGCATCTGCACATAGCAGCGCACTACTTGGGAATCATCTGTAGAGCCTACCGCACGAGTGGTCATACCCTCAGGCAGCGAAGCGGTGATGGTCACAGCCTTGAACTCACCGTTGTTCTCACTTTGCAGCACATCCTCGTTGCCGCACGATGCCAGCATAGCTGAGATGCCGAGCATCAATATTGTCATCTTTACTTTCATATTTTTAGACATTAATTATTAAACCTATTCTTTGATTTACTATTCGTTTATTATATTATCTTAATACTGATATTATGTCTATCATGTAACCGTTTTTCTTACCAATCATAAAATCGGAAATCTGCTGGAAGTAGAAAGTTTTTCTCATCAGCAGCCCACATAGTACCAAAACATAAGACATACCTATTTTCATAATTACGTTTGGTAATTACCATTTCTGCGGCATATTCATTTACTGCTGTTATCATACAATCATATATATCGTCTCCTATTTTAACTGGTTGAGTAACATAGCCCCCTATATACTCAATATTCAATATTTTGTCAATAAAGAAACGACCTATATCATAATCTGCGTAATACTCAAAATTTTCGTAACTGGTTTGTTCACCTTTCGGAAATCCGTTTTCATCAAAAAGACATAAACGGAACACTTCTTTACGCTTTTCTTCTGGCACAATCCAGCTGGAATTTTTCGATGAAAGGTCACCTTGCAAAGTGACGTGGGTGTTCGCTTGCAAGTTGACATTGCTAATAGTCAACGTGTAATCGTTGCAGAAAGAGAGTGTGACACTATTCGCGTTGGAAGTTGCAAGGTTATAGAAACTGAAAATCGAGACCGCTTTGCCAATTGATGCATTGCTGCCGAAAGTGTGGGTCACGTGCTGCGTATCGCTACCCGTTGCCGCTCCCATGGATACGTTATAGGAATTTGCACATGGGAGGGAAATTGCGAGCACATCGTTGGTTCGCGGACGGAACAGATTAGATCCATCGTGTTGTAGTGTCACCTTTGTCACCACATGTTTCAGCGTGATGTCGGTGGAAACATTCTCGGGGGTTCCACTTGCCTTAGCGGTGAAAGCGATACAGCCCGGTGTATATTCAACAGCTGTCAAGTCGGTTGGCACACTCGCACCTGCATCGGCATTGTCGGCCCAAAACATATAGGTATAGCTTGCCTCGGATGTAAGATGAAAAGAAAACTCATACTTGTTTGTTGTTGGGTTTAGTACTCCCTCAACGACCTCAGATTGTACGGCGTTGGCCTCACTGCTGATAGCTTGTCCATAGAAACGGGTGGGCGACTCATCGGCATCGGCTGTAACACGGGTGGATGCTACCTTTGCCGCTCCGCTGCCAGTCACATCAATGGAGTTGTCCACCTTGGCGCTAAAGGTCACGGATATAGTTCCTGCCCCTTCAACTCCACCTGTAGTAGTATTTTGGAGTATGTCTTCATTGGTGCATGCCGCGAAGAGCATAGCAACAAGAACGTATTTCAATATGTGTGATACTATTCTCATTTTTTTATTTCAATTTTATCTGTTACTATTTCTATCAGAACGGGATGACAATGTCCTCGCCCCATTCGGTATCTATTTGCACACCGCCGGAAGTAAGACCTGCGGTGAGGAACGTGCCAGTGACGGTGGTGAGATAGCCCCGACGGTAGGGTATCTGCACACCGCTTACTTTGCTAATTTCTTTGCCTGTGTGCCTATTGAACGTATGCACGGTGATGGTGACAAACGATTCCTTGCCATTTGTTAGCACGAAATCAGAACCCAATTGCCTTGCTTTATTGGGGGCGTAGTCCTCAGCCTCAATGATGTCAGCTGCATAGCTAATGCCCGTAAAGGCATCGTTAGGTGCGCCTGCCTCCACATTAAAGCCTGCAGGGAAGAAGCTCTCGTAACTGATGCGAACGGTCAAGTCCTCTATCTGCGGTAGCTCTTCACCCTTAACGATAAGGTTGCGGTAGCCCTCTACATCGTTTGCTATGATGCGGTATTTTGCGAATGGACGTTGTAACGGCAGGGTGATGGTTGCACCAGCTTTGGGGAGCGTGATACCGCTCTCGTTGCCGTAAGCCACATCCTTGGCATCGGTGTTTGCCATGTAGGGTTCGGTGAATAGGGTTACGGCCTTCAGACTTTCGGTGTGATAGAAGGCATCGGCAAGCGGAGCGTCTGTATGGGCATAATCTGCCCAGAGGCGCATGTCATAGTCGCCTTCGGAGAGTTGCAAATCGACCTTGTATGTTCCATCCTCCTGTAATTCAGGAGTGACAGCCTTATGAAGTACTATTTGGTCAGTGCCAGCCTTGTAAAGCTCAGCCACGCATCTTAAAGAATAGTTGTCATTTGAAGCAATGCTTCTTGTTCTTGATGGGATGAAATTGGGCATGGTGGCTTCCGGCATAGCGAACCTCACACTGAGCACAGGCAGGGAGAAGGCATCCTGTGACAAGGGAATGGCGACACAAACAACTCTGTTTTCCGCCACATCCATCTCGGCAATGCCTGAAATCAGGTCGCTGTCAATGCCAATCTGCGCAGCCACCCACTCATGCAGGGCGGTCAGTGTGGTGGTCTCCGTCGGTGCTGCATCCGCATTGATGACGGTTGCCACTGTATAGTGCCCCGCCTCTAATGGCAGAAGAGCGGAAGCGACGGCATGGGCATCGGCATAGTGGTATGTAGCACACAGGTTGCCGCCTGTGTCATATATATATAAGTAGGTATGCCCGATGGAAACATTTGGGCATCGACTGTTATCAAGGGCAATAGCCACGCCGCCCTCGCCTTCATGTGGATCATCGTTGGCACAGGCTGTAAAGCCTAAGATTACTGCTACCATGAGCAGCAGACTCATGAGTTGATTCAACTTAGTTTTCATGGCTTCACCTCCTTTCTTTTGCTGAATGTCCATCCTATACGCACACCGCTTTCCCAAAGAAGATTGCCGTCGTGAATGTGTTCTGACACACCGTCCATGCCCTTGCCTGTCAGGCAGGTGATGCCCGAATACAGTCCGAGGCTCAGTCTATCCGTGACGGCGTATGAGGCTTGCAGGTTGCCACCGGCACCGAGATGCCAGCGTGACTTGTCGCTTATGATGCTTTTGCATTCCTCAATGGTCTTCACGTCAGCCTTCGTACCCACGGCTGCGAGCATTGGCGAGAGTTCCAGCTTCCATCGGCTGTCACGCAAGGAGCGGAAGAGGCCGAGCAGGTTTACATTCAGCCGCACGCCGTACTGCTGTAACGACACAGCACTCTTCAGGTCGGCATAGTCAGCTCCGCCGAAGCCTGCCACGGGAGCGTGATAGGTCACGCCGTCAGCGCCCAGCCAGTAGCCGCCCTCCGTGCAGCAGTCGCGTGCAGAGAGGTTGGTCTTTCCCCACTTGGCTGACAACTCAGCCGAAAGGACAGAATTGAATCTGTAGCCGCCGAACAGCCCAAGGGCATATCCTGCCCGGGTCTTGTCGGCGCCAAACGAACTGAAGGTGCTCACCCCAAAGGGCACGCCACCCTCGAAGCCGCCATACCACGCTGCCGTGGAATTGTCGTTTGCCTCAAGTTCCAAATGTTCCTGTGCACATACATCTTGCACAGCCAACATCATGATGAACAAGAGATAAGTTGCAATCACTTTTGGTGTATTCATGTTCAAAATTCAATTATATGTATAAAACGCAAAAGCCTTCCGCCGGTGTCATTGTCTGACACCTGCGGAAGGCTCTGTTCTGTATCTATATGTGAATGAAGACGTTACGATAAAGCCGATACCCTCCCCTAAATAATTAAGACTTAGGCGTTTATGGTTGGTCTTTGTTGTATGTTTCATTGTCTTCATGTCCATAATGTCTAATGTGGCGCATCGCTCATTGTTGAGTGAATATACCAAGATGCGCTGCAAAGATACAAATTTTTTCTCATTTAAGCATCAAAATGCTCGGGAAATTATTCATATTTATAACAGTTTAACGTTAAAATACGCGCTCTTCCGCTTTTTGGGATGCAAAATTAATAGATATCAATGATACCTGCCAAATCTTGCCACTATACGACCAAATTCAACTCTGAACGACATAAGTCCACAAAAATCTTTTCTATTCATAGTTCCAAAAACCTTTTCTTCCCTTACTCTCTTTATTATTGGGCTTTTCAGGATCCGCCCTGCCGACATCGATGCTCCAAAGGTAGCACCTCTCCGCTTTCCATAGAATCAAACTTCGTAAATGCCAGCTTCCACTTCGCAGTCTGCCCTCCCGCTTGTCCATAATGACGCTACAAAGTTAGTACCAATCCTCCGAACCGTACAATATGGTTTGTAATCTACCCACTTTGGTTTGCAGATGCCGCATTTTGCATCTTGAAACACCCAACATCTGTTAAAAACCACCTCCATTTCCGCATTTTTCCCTCAAAACCCTTGCACAATCCAAATAAATGCTTTACCTTTGCAGTACCAGAACCCGCCAAGCCTCTCAACGATGCTCAAATGAGCGGGTCGTTTTTGTTTTTATAGGTATATGGCAACAAAAATTCCGTTCATAAAAACATACTCCACACCCCAAGAGTTATGGTCCAAGAAACAGAAACCTGTCCTCGTGTTTTAAGAATCCGAAACCTATTTTTCCTTTTCAATAACTGTAAAACTGTAAGAATTATAAGTCATGATGTCAATGACCTGTCACTGTGGCACCTTGATTTTAATGTCTGATTTAACATTATTAAATATAAATATGTCAAAGAATTCCACTTTTGCGTGATTTTTCTCGCTAAAAAGTTTGTATTATCAATGATTATTCGTATCTTTGCAACAACAGAATCCGCCACGCTTCCCATTTGAACAGCGAACCAGGGCGGGTCTTTTGCTTTTATGGGAACATTAAGATTATACACTAAACAGGCTCTTTCTATTTTCGAACAAATAGAACTACTAAAAAGTAGAGGCTTAAATATTGCTGATTCATCCAAGGCTGCAAAATTTCTTGGTGAGGTCAGCTATTTTCGTTTTGTTCAATACCTTCGTCCTATGGAGGCAGACAAGACTACACATCAATTTAAGCCTAATAGTAGATTTGAAGATGCCGTAGCTCTCTATAACTTTGATATAGAGTTGAGAGAATTGATGTTCAAGGCTGTTCAACGATTAGAGATTGCTTTGCGCACAAAGATTATACAAGAGTTCTCTTTGGCTCATGGACCGTTTTGGTTCTTTGATACAAGTCTTGCTGACGATGAACACAAGTTTATTGAGAATATGAACTCCATAGATAGAGAACTTCAACGTAGCAAGGAGGACTTTATCAAAGAGCATAGGCGCAACTATGACAAGCCGATATTCCCTCCAGCATGGAAAACGCTTGAACTTGCATCTTTCGGCACGCTTTCAAAACTCTATTACAATTTCAGTGACAAGAAGTTGAAGAAGCGTGTAGCTCGTCAATTCAATCTTCCACAGCATGAGGTGTTGGAAAGCTGGATGCGCAGTGTAACTGTCCTGAGAAACTGTTGCGCTCACCACTCACGACTTTGGAATCGCTATCTTTCCAATGCTCCACAAATGAACGCTTCTTTACGTGGTGCATGGGTGAACATTGATGGTGTTGATGCGAACAAAGTATATGCTATAGCTTGTTGTATTGCATATTGGCTTGATTCGATGGGGTATGGATTGGACTTCAAGAATGAACTCAAATCCTTACTCGTTTCTTATCCACAGGTAGACCCGGCAGCAATGGGATTCCCTGATAATTGGATTTCGGAGCCTCTATGGAGATAACTTTATAGATAAAATACAGATAAGCTTGTCGGTAGTGAAAATTCTTCATTACCGACAGGCTTTCTTCTTGATATATGAACTATTTGATGTAAATAAAGGTTAAATACGTTAAAAATCACCCATTTCGTATCAATATAGAACCTATATTGCCACTTTTCTACCGTTTAGAGCGTATAATACTGATAATCAACTAATAATAGATACTTCTTCTGTAATACTATAAGCTGTAAGGATTGTAACGCAAAAAATCGTTTTCAGAAACTGTCAACTGTCAACTGTAACGCCTGGTGTGAATTGGCGTTGTCCAAGAAACAGGAACAGTCCTCGCGAAAACTATTTTTCCTTTTCAAAAACTGTAAAACTGTAAAACTGTAAGAATTATAAGTCATGATGTCAATGACCTGTCCCTGTGACATCTGAAAACGTCATTTTCTTGAAAATGTGCACTATTGCCCGTTGTGGGAGCCAGATAGCATGAGTAACTTTGCACCGTCAAAATAAACGAGTGTAAACCTAATTGTTATAAAGTAAGCATTCCGTAAACCACGTATAGATGGTCACTAGTGTCCACTAAATAAATTTAAGACTTAATTCTCTTACAGTTTGTAACTTCTCGGCAGGTTCGCTTTTGCCGAGCAAATCTACGAGAGGGGTTCTGTCCAACAATGAGACAGATAAAATTCT
>NZ_NPIZ01000024.1:0-1217 GCF_002251185.1 Prevotella sp. P5-126 | reverse complement strand
TCAATTACATTAGGAATTGTTCTTCTCTTTTTATCAGCGCCATATATAGAGTCTTTCTTATACTCTGATAAAGCATATATAGATAGGTTTTCTTCATCAAATATAGCAAAAGATAAACGTAGCCAGTATTGGGAAGAGGGATTTAAGGAAAACGTAAGTGATAATATCTTGATTTTTTATTTAGGGAAAGCATTCAGTCTATCTCAAGGTCAAAAGGCAAAAAAAGGGGAATTAACAGGAAGACATTATGAAAACACATTTTACTCAAGAATTAGTGAAGTTGGTATTATTGGAGTTTTTCTATTAATAGTCCCATTATATTATTTGTTTAGACATTGGGATGGAGTTGATATGTTCAATATTGGACTGCTTTCAATTTATTTATCATATCTGATAATTTCATATATTTCTCCTAACGGATCCCATCAAACTACTCAAATGGTGGTTTTTTTAGCAATGGGAATGAATCTTATTAAACATGAATTCACAAGAGACAAGATGCAATTGGCTTGATATAGCCAAAGGCATAACAATAATGTTAATGGTAATGGGGCATTCTTCAATTCCTCATTCTTTTGCCGCCTTTATATGGGCTTTTCACATGCCTTTGTTTTTTATTGCAGCTGGATGGACAACGAATTGGGAGAAAAGGACATTCTTTGAATACTGTATTCATAGAACAAAAACATTGATGTTGCCATTCGTTTCTTATTCCATTATCGTATGTCTGATTTTAAGCCATCATAACAGTTGGAAGGGAGTGGGTTATTTGCTGAGCCATGGTTGGGAGGGATATCCCCTTTGGTTTATACCTGTGCTCTTTGTTGCATCTGTAATTAGTCGGGCGGTTTATGAAGTGAAATCAACATATTTTCGATTGATGTTAATATTTTCATTGGCTATGGTTGGAGTTGTATTGGATAATAATAACATCTATTTGCCATGGGCAATGTCATCAGTGCCATATGCCTCCTTTTTAGTAGCTTGGGGGGGGTATATAAAACATATAGTAAGTCCTGAGAAATCAAATAAAATATGGATATTATTATGTTTCGCGATTACTTTGGGGATATCATTGTTTTATCGCTTGGATATGGCATGGAATAATATCACACCCGTAATACCATTGACAATAGGGGCTGTATCCGGAACTATAATGGTATTTATGCTATCTTCTCTTATTGAGAAAAAATGTAAGACGTTATCAAAAATATTGT
>NZ_NPIZ01000023.1:0-440 GCF_002251185.1 Prevotella sp. P5-126 | reverse complement strand
TTGAACGTAGGATAGATAGTCCCGTCTGGTTTTCTATTCACGTTGATATACCGTCCCACAAACACGTGTGGGTTACGCTTTACCGGCCATAACGCCTTTGCCACATGCTCCACGAAGAGGTAATGATTTGGCAATAGTTTTAACTTCTCCAATATTCATACGGTTGCTTGGCAAGCAACTCTTTTCTTTTGGCAAAGGTACGACAATTACGCTGATAAACGATAAATTTAACGTGAGTTCGACGAATTAGAATAAGGTCAATTGTCTATCAATAGTCCTTTGAACGGCAATTGTAGGTTTCTTAGGAAAGAAGCAATATGCTGCCAAAGCTCCAAGAGTATTGACAATGAAGTTGTCGAAAGATCTGTGTCTGGAATGTTCCACCTGTGCAATATTCTTAAGTTCATCGTTAACGGTCTCTATGATAGCCCGCTTTCTAA
>NZ_NPIZ01000022.1:0-1420 GCF_002251185.1 Prevotella sp. P5-126 | reverse complement strand
ATGGATTGTTTGAAATTGAGAATGCCCCAACGTTGCTTTCAACAAATCCTTTGAGTTATAGATTTTTTCTTCTAGGTTATATCCTCGCTTTTCCACGTGATTTGTAGAATAATAATAATTCATTGGAAATATAATTAATGTATCACCATCAATACTACTCTTTAAAATTGATAGAGCATTATAATCCAACCAATCATCACCATCGAGAAAAAGAAGGTATTCACCTTTGGCATCTTCTATACCACGATTTCGAGTTGCTGATAATCCGACATTTGTCTGATTGATAATTTTGACATTTGCACTATCTTTAAAATCCTCTATATATTGCAACGTATCATCTGTTGACCCATCATTATAAACTAAAATCTCATATTCGGAATTTCCTATCCCTTTTTGATTTATACAAGAATCTATTGCTTGAGTAACAAGTTTTCCAAGATTATAAGCTGCAATAATTATTGAAAAAAATGGTTTTCTCATTTGTTTAAACTATTAATTAAATATTTAAGTGATTTATTTTTTAGCCCTGTAATATTTAACAAAATTTGATTTTCTAATTCTCCAAATGGTATTTCAATATCACTACAGTTATTATATACTTTGGCATGATTTATTCCACCTATTTCTTTCAGTAAGTCAACAACTCGAGAATCAATACTATCATGACTTTGAATGCATGTAATAAACGGTTTCTGAAATATCAACGAAAATGCAGTTCCATGGAAAGAATCAGTAATAACATAGTCTGCATGGGAAAACAAATAGAGAAATTCATTGGGTCCCTTAATATGAACGCTTATCTCTTTATATCTCCCTTTATGTTCACATGGTTCATTAAAGAACACTATCGGGAGATTGAGCTGTTTGTAAACTCTGTCTATATAATCAAATACATCAGGATATGGATTATAAGCATAGGCCATAAGGTAAACCAAGATATAGTGTTGGTCAGTCTTGAACATTGATTGTTCTGCCAATACACTCCATTGATCTGCTGATAACAACAATGTTGGGTCACATACATTTACACTATCCTTACCTGTTAGCTCTTTTACTATCTTTATACCCGAACGTTCACGTACTGATACATGGGCAAATTTCATCAACTCATTTTTATATACGTTGTTGAATACGTATGGCAATTTGTTTATTGTGAAACTTGAAGCATAAGAAATTCTTCTTGCTCCCTCAGGAGCAAAATCAAGTAAGAAACTAGTATCAAAACCTATATACTGTGGATTCCATACTTGGTCACTGCCTGACATATATATATCATACACAGGACATTCTGTCAATAGCTGCAACCTGGTGCTATATGAATGTTCAGTACAATGAAAATGTTTTTTATAAAATACTTCAAACGGATTTACCGAATCTTTATTAAATATTGATTTTATCCTCCTTAATACCGACATTACCA
>NZ_NPIZ01000021.1:0-9071 GCF_002251185.1 Prevotella sp. P5-126 | reverse complement strand
AGAGCAACGTACTGTTGCGCATTTTCAGTTAGGATTCTTCTAAAGATTTTGATACACAAGCAAAAACGGGCTGAAAGCCCAATGGTTTCCCTAGCCCAGGGCAACACCCTGAGGAAGAGCGCATTTTATTAAGGATTTTCTTTAAAGATTATATTTATGGAGGCTGAGTGATAGATTATTTCTTGCGTCAGCAACATCTTAATACAGATTTCCCCCAAAGATTTCTAGCGCAGCTACTAAAAAAATCCGTCTAAATCCGTTTAAATTCCGATGATCCGATGATAAAACATCCACGGACCACACAGATCACACTCTTAGCATAAAACTTAAATACTATGCAGACAATAGAAATACGAAATATAGGACCTTTGAGGGAAACGGGAATTGTTCCAGTTTCTCAAGTTATGCTGTTAATCGGTGAACAGAGTACAGGCAAAAGTACATTCATGAAGATTTTGTGTTTTTGTTGTTGGCTCGAAAAACAAGTCATGATTGGTGGTGATAGTATTGTTTCGAAATATACTCATTATTATCGCTTTTGGAATGAACTTAAGAAATTTCATCATTTTAATGATGATTTTCTTTCTGATAGCAGTTGTATTAAATACGATGGTTATGCTATACAGATAGAAATGCGAGGAAAAAAAAGCAACGCAAAGATTGTTAGAAAACCTAAGTTTGCAGAAATCAAACATAATCTGAAAATAAGTTTCTTGCCTTCAGAAAGGAATTTGTTGTCATCTATCCAGAATATAGAAAACTTATACAGATCGAAAGATGTTGATATGTTGTTCAATTATATACTGGAATGGGGAGAGGCGAGGTCGCAGTTTAATGTAGCACATCCGCTTGATTTAGTCTTTGTTGAAAAAATGAAGTATCATTATGATGAAAAATATGGTGATGTTTTGACATTGGCTGATGGACATTCAAAGATAAAGCCATATTATGCATCAAGTGGAGTACAGTCTGCTTTACCTATACAGGTGCTTGCTACTTATCTTGCAGGTGAAGTGGGTACTTCTGCAAAGATAAGTCCAGTCGAATATTTGAAGCAGTTGAATCTGTTAACTGATTCTAAAATAGATGTAAAGGTTCTGTCTGCTGTACTAAGTGAGATGTTGAGAAGTGAAGATACTTCAAAACCAATTAAAATTAATAAGATTCCCGCTTCTCTTGAAAATGTACTAAATAGCATTTTGAATCGTTCGTCATATCAATCTTTTCACATGTTTATTGAAGAGTTGGAACAGAATCTGTTTCCAAAAGCTCAGTTTGAACTTGTCAAAATGTTAGTGGGACTCTTGAAAAAGATGGAACAGAAATCTACGGGATATACAAGTACGGTGTTTTTAACAACTCATAGCCCATATGTCTTAACGGCATTGAATGTTATGATGTTGGCATCCATAGCATACGAAAAGTCACCTGACAAAGTTAGAGACATTGGACTTGAGGATTATGTTCTTCCTAAAGAGGCTTATTCTGCATATTGTATAAAGAATGGACGCTTTGAAAATATTGTAGACGAAGAATATGGTTTTATAAAAGGAGATTTCTTGGATTCTGTTTCAGAATTGGTGGACAATTATACATTTGAATTAAATTCACTTATATATGGCAACGCTGAAGGATAAGTTGGATGCTTTTGATGGTCAACCTGAACAGGAATGGAACAAAAGAAAAGGTATATCTGTTGGTGAGCGCGGACAAGTGTATAGAGCAAATTTTTCGCAAGAATACATGTCTGCCGTATATGCCATAGATGGTGGTATTATTAAAGATTATGATATTGTCAAGTGCGACAAATTGGTTTTGCTTGATTTAGATAATCAAACGTTATTTGAATTGTTTGTTGAGTTGAAAGGCGTAAACATACAACATGCGATAAAACAAGTAGAGGCAACATTGAAAAATCCTTTGTTTAAGGATTCTGCTGTTAAAAAAAGAGAAGCGAGAATAGTGGGGCGTAAGATACCAAGTAATATAGGAAATTCAATAACAGAAATAGCGAAGAAAAATTTCATATCAAGATATAACTGCAGATTGGAGTTTAAAACAGGACCTGCAGTTGAGAATATCAAAATATGATATTTGTATTTATCAAATAAATACGTAAGCGGTAAGCGTCCAAAACAAGCCCCTCCTGCAGAGCAACGTACTGTTGCGCATTTTCAGTCGAGATTTTTATTTTGAGATTATCGTAGGATGACAAAGACCAGTCCATCAGACTTCAAACCTCAGACTTCAGACCTCATACTTCATCTTAGTTAAAGATTATATTTATGGAGGCTGAGTGATAGATTATTTCTGGCCACAGGCCATATTTTATTAAAGATTTCCTTCAAAGATTTCTTGCGCTCGCGCAACCAAAAAACATTCCGTATAAATTCCGTATAAATTCCGATGATCCGTGCCCTCCGTGTCCTCCGTGGATAAATTTTTTTGTAACATTTTGATGTTATATACAGAAAAATGCGTACCTTTGTACGCTACAAGGGAAATGATGACCTGAGGGTCACTCAGAAAACCGTAAAAAAAGGATTTATATGATGCCAGTCAATAACAATAAGGCACTATCACCGCAGCCGGTGACCGCCAACGACTCCATCAAATAGAAAGAGGAAATGACGCAGGATTGCTCTATCACTCTTCTTCTATCGCCGACGAAAACCAACGTTATGACAACCACCGTTTTCCAAAGGGCAACCACGTTACTGGGACTGATACTCCATCGGGTCCAGGAATAGAAGAACTATTCTGTTAAATCCACAGATCACACGGAGAACACGGAGTGTTTAGAGGTTATAGGTTAAAGGTTAGAGTTTATAGGTTAGTGTTTAGTGTTTAGTGTTTAGAGATTCTGGTTGAAGATTCTTCTCAAGATTTCGAGCATCTAAGATGCGATCCCCAAGAAACTCCTCCTGCAGAGCAACGTACTGTTGCGCATTCTAGTAAGGATTTTCTTTAAAGATTATAGTGAAATTGATTTTTCTTGCGTTAGCAACTCTCAATACAGATTTCCCATAGATACTCCACTTTTTTACCGCCACTGATACTCAGCAAGTTATGAAAAGAGAGCCGATTTTCCTACAACATTTCCACAACAATTTCATTTGTTGGGAGGCTAAAGGGAATAAAGCCCTGAGGATGGCATTTAAGACGTTGTAAAGAAAACTTTAGCCGTCAGCCATCATACATCTGACATCTCTGCCGCTAAGGTAAAAAAAAATTTGAAATACGCAAGCAGAATATTAAATTCTTACTTCTTACATATCACCTCTTACTTCGACTATGTCAATAATCTCAGATGCGATACAAGCAAAATGCCTAGCCTTTGGCGACCGCATAATAAAGCTCAATGACTATTTGCTGGCACAGGCTGCGATGGAGCATGAGAAATATAAGAAAGAATTGAGGCAACGTAAGCCTGGACAAAAGACATCTTCCATCTTACATCTTCCTTCTTCCATCCCACTTCATTTGCAATCCGTGTCAAATCTCTGCAATCAGTTACTTCGGGCAGGAACCAGCATTGGAGCCAATAATGCCGAGGCATGTAACGGCATTAGTAAAGCTGATTTCAAAAGCAAATCTTTTATTGCACTAAAGGAGGCTCGAGAATCACTTTATTGGATTGAATTGCTTCATAGGAATAGTTTTATTGATGATAGGCAATACGAGTCTATATATGGTGACTGTGAGGAGTTGGTAAAAGTTCTCCATCATCGCTGTAAAAAAATCAATGATACAGAATAAGAGGAGTTATAGAATGGGTGTAGCAACATCTTCCATCTTCCTTCTTCCATCTAACATCTTTCTCTGCAATCAGTTACTTCGGGCAGGAACCAGCATTGGAGCCAATAATGCCGAGGCATGTAACGGCATTAGTAAAGCTGATTTCAAAAGCAAATCTTTTATTGCACTAAAGGAGGCTCGAGAATCACTTTATTGGATTGAATTGCTTCATAGGAATAGTTTTATTGATGATAGGCAATACGAGTCTATATATGGTGACTGTGAGGAGTTGGTAAAAGTTCTCCATCATCGCTGTAAAAAAATCAATGATACAGAATAAGAGGAGTTATAGAATGGGTGTAGCAACATCTTCCATCTTCCTTCTTCCATCTAACATCTTTACGACATTCATCAGACATCCGGGAATCGGACCTTTCCTGGTCTTTTCACTACAAAATTAGCATAATTCAGGCATTCCTGCAATAGCATTAAGATATTTTGCACTTTGACTGTTAACGAAAGTTACAAGACACAGCAGAGCAGGCATGCAGCATAAAATACAAAAATTGAAAAATAATGGTTCAAAGTGCGATAAGATTCAAATCTTTTTCGTATCTTTGCCCACAAAATAAAAGCAGTATTATGATAGTAACCAATCAAGCAACAGATACGAAGCAGAATTTCAATGCCACTTCCACCCGAAATAGGATAATGGCCAGTACAATGTCTGTGGACGAATACTTCGATGAACTGATAGACAAGGTGCGCGAGGATTATGCAAATCTATGAGGTTCGAATCAGTCATGGAGCTCGTGCAGACATGGCAGAATTGCGCAAGTTCCTTAAGTCTATGATGACGGTGGAAGGAGCTATTCGCTATGCCAATAATATGCGTGAGGAGATAAAGACGTTGGCATTTTATGCTGATCTCTATGGCAAGACAACATCAATGACACTGCGTCAGATACACCCCGAGGCACGCCGGATGGTATCTCATAACCGTAAATGGGTGTACGTCTATCATATTGAAGCATCCTTCGTCATAGTAGACCGAATCCTCCCTGCCAATATGAACAAAGGTTGAATCCTCATCCAACGAAATCTTATATCATGTCTGAAATCTCCGATGCCATACAGACCAAGTGCTTGGCTTTTGGCGACCGCATAATAAAGCTCAATGACTACTTGTTAGAGCAGGCTGCTAATAAGAAGCCTAGCTACAAGATGGTAAATGGGAAACGAGTCTATAACAAATCTATTCCTGTGTACTTGCAAGCTGTCTCGAATCTTTGTAACCAACTATTGAGGTCTGGCACGAGTGTCGGAGCAAACAATGCAGAAGCGTCAAGCGCAATTAGTAAAGCAGATTTCAAATCAAAGTCATATATAGCCTTGAAGGAGGCCCGAGAGAGTATGTATTGGTTGGAACTGTTGCATAGAAACAATTATCTGACAGATATCCAATTCAATAGTCTCTATGCAGATGCAGAGGAATTGGTTAAGGTACTTACACATCGCTGCAAAAAGTTGGACGGCGTGGAATAACGTCAAACATCATACTTCATACATCATCCATCTCTTATCACATCATACATCATCCATAAAACATCAAACATCTTCTGATTGCACAGGTGGTCGCTGAGCGATGCAGTTCGATACTGCCAGTCAGAACAAAGATTGTGACTAAAAAGAACAAGAGCACTAAGAATATGATATCATATGTTGCTGACGAACTAATACTGATAAGCAATGGCTACTTGTTTGAGTATGCCAATGTTGAATCGGTGGCTGCCGATGGCAGTCCTGTGGTTCGCTATTCGGACAATTCTACATTGGTTGGTCACAACAAGACGGAACACTTGCTTGTGCATCCAATAGTGTTACATGATATCGGAATACAACAACTACCAAATGGAATTAGGTGGAATAGCTATTCTCCATCTTTCTTTATTTATGATGCTAATAATGTGGGTACACAGTGGCCACGCTACAGACATGAAGAAGTTAGGTTTCAAAGGAATGTTGACATGTTTATTGGTGGAAACCATCAGGCTAGGATAGCAGCTTATAATGATTTCAGACAATTCTTGGGTGAAACCATCTTTCACCAAGATGATTGTAGGTTTTATATTGCAGAATATCTTGTTGAAGAATATAATTTCACTGGTGATAAAGAATCACTGTTAGAAGCAAAATCATTGTATGAAGAGCTGCTGAGAAAGAATCCTAATCATGCAGGTTATATAAAACACCTTGCAGAAGTGAATCAATCTCTGAAAAAAGACTAAAGCTGAGAATAAAGTGTATGGTATTCAAGGAAACAAAAATCAAGAATATCAAGATAACTGACGCCAAACCGAGTGCAAATGAGCTCGCTTGATTTGCCGAGGTGCGAAGGAAGTCGACAATAGTCAAGTGACAGAGCCTCTGAAGGAGCAAATTCTGAAGGGGGATGTCTATACCATCGACGAGATGAGGGCTTGGCTGAAGCCTTTGGGCTATAGCGATACGATTAACGAGGCGGCAATCAATTTCATCCTGCGTGAGTTCGTGATGAGCAAAGTGCCTTCTGACTGTATGATGAATACGGATATGGTTGTAAATCTTCTTCGTCCGCAGTTAGAACATCAGACATCATACTTCAGCCATCAGCCATCTTTACGATTGTACCATCATCGTGACCTTCTTGGTTCACAAAGTACATTTATAAAAAAGGATATTTGAATGTTTGTTTTGGTTAATTTCGAATGGATTAACAGAAAAATAGATGCTATAAAGATATGAAAGGAATAGTTTTAGCCGGAGGTTCTGGCACAAGACTTTACCCTATCACGAAGGGTGTGAGCAAGCAGTTGCTCCCAATTTATGATAAACCAATGGTTTATTATCCTATCAGTGCATTGATGCTGGCTGGGATTAGAGATATCCTTATCATCTCTACTCCTTACGATCTTCCGGGCTTCAAGCGCTTGCTTGGCGATGGCTCAGACTTTGGGGTACACTTTGAGTATGCAGAGCAGCCTTCTCCTGATGGACTGGCACAGGCGTTCCTCATTGGTGAGAAATTCATTGGTGACGACAGTGCCTGTCTGGTATTGGGTGACAACATCTTTTATGGCAGCGGGTTCACGGGTTTGCTTCGTAAGGCAGTAAAGGATGCAGAAGAAAACCATAAGGCAACGGTCTTTGGCTATTGGGTGTCAGACCCAGAGCGTTATGGCGTTGCTGAGTTTGATAAGCAAGGTAATTGCCTTTCTATAGAAGAAAAGCCTAAAAAACCTAAGAGCAACTACGCGGTAGTAGGTCTTTATTTCTATCCTAATAAGGTTGTAGATGTTGCCAAGCAAATAAAGCCATCAGCTCGTGGTGAACTGGAAATCACCACAGTGAATCAAGAATTCCTCAAAGATGGTGAACTGAAGGTTCAGGTATTTGGCCGTGGCTTTGCTTGGTTAGATACTGGCACGCATGACAGCTTGGCTGAAGCTTCAACATTCGTAGAGGTGATTGAGAAGCGCCAGGGTTTAAAGGTGGCCTGTTTGGAAGGTATTGCTTACCGCAACGGTTGGATTAGCGAAGAAAAGATGCGTGAACTGGCCAAACCTATGCTCAAAAACCAGTATGGACAATATCTCTTGAAGGTGATTGACGAAATGAAGGAAGAGATTAACTCTAGAACATTAGCTCAATATTATTGAGAGAAGTAGAATAGATTTGATTCCGGGTGAATTATCTGTGGATATTTAATGGAGTTTCAACCCAGTAGCGATGAAGAAATTTGTTTGATACGTGTTTTAAATATGTATGTTCTCAAAGAGCGTTTGTTAAAAATATAATGACATCATAGATTCAGTTTTGATTTTGTGAATAGTATTGTTCCTTGGGTTATAATCATCTTATTAATTCAAAGTAATTATCATTTATTTATTCGATAATGATATTAAAAGATAGAATAACAGGCATTCTAAATATACCGTTCATTAGGAATACCTTCAAGTTATCAGCTAGCTCTGTTATCATGATGGGTTTATCCATTTTGGTAACACCGATTCTAACGCGTATATATACACCAGAGGATTATGGGATTTGGGGTATTATATCTAGCGTTGCCACAATAGTATCCAGCATTTTATTTGTTTCATATGAATATGCAATAGTTCAATCTGATCGTGAAGAAGAAATTCCTGGCCTAATATCTTTTTGTATGATTTGTGGGGTTACTGTTATCGCTATTACTACTATAGTTTTCCTATTAGGATCCTTGTTCGGATTTGTTTTTTTTACAAGTTTCCCATCTTTACCTTTATTGATTGTTATTCTCCTTTTTACTCTTGTTAATTCTTTGGCTACTGTTGTGGCTAACAGATATTCTTTCTATAATAGCATGTCATATGCTAATATTACAGAAGGAGCATCACAAGCCGCTACTCGATTATTATTTGGCTCTTGGGTTCCGATTAAAATGGGCTTGGTAATCGGTAATATAATATCTGTCTTTTTATCAGCCGTTATTCTTACGAGACGAGTTCTTAATTTTTTCAGAGAGAATAATAAACATATTTTTTCTTTTAACAATATTAAGTCACTTGCGATTAAATACAAGAAGTATCCTTTATTTGATGCACCTGCTAAGTTAATTGAGTATTCTCTTGGTAATATTGTTCTGCTCATTCTATCTGCTCATTTCGATAAAGGTGAGATAGGTTGTTATACGATTCTTGTTCAGCTTTTATTACTTCCAATAACCCTTATTGGTACTTCAATGTCTAGAGTTAGTTTTAGAGAGTTAGCTGAATCTATTAACGATAAGGAGAGGTTCTCTTTACTTACACACCGTTTGATAAAGATATGCATGATATTATCTTTATTACCCATTTTATTCTTTGTTTTAGGAGGTGACTATCTTTTAGTATGGATATTGGGTGATGGGTGGCAGGATGCCGGTAAAATGGCATTATGTTTGACAATTTTCTCGGTCCCAGTAATACTATCTGAACCGTTATTACCTATTTTTAAAGTGATGAATAAACAAGATGTTAGATTCGTAATAAATTTGATAGGGATAGTTGCGATTATTATTTCAATTGTCGTTTGTATTTTGGTGTCTCACAATATTTATATTGTTCTTATCATCTATTCTCTTACTTATGCGATTACTCGTATTGCTTTATTCATGTTTGAGGTAAAGTATATGGGAGTGTCGATAAAATATAATGTAGGCATTATATCCGTTATAGTGGTATCATATCTTTTACTTTCTGTTAGACTCTTTTTCGCATTATAAATTATTGCGAATGATTAGCTATGAAGTCAAGAAAAACACTAAATATAAT
>NZ_NPIZ01000020.1:0-52921 GCF_002251185.1 Prevotella sp. P5-126 | reverse complement strand
TATGTACGAAGGGTAGGATGATACGAGAGATGGCGCATCAGTTGTGACGTTACATCTTCCACGCATGAGCCGCCACAGAAATAAACGCTCATCAGCGAACGGACTATCTCGCTGAACTGATATCCGAAGATACTGCTGCATCTCTGACCCAGTGTTGAGTCGATAACGGGTGAAAGCATGGAGTCAAATTTCTCCATGATTGAAAAAATTCCTCCAAAAGGTGTGAGTTTCTCAGATTTAATTTGTATTTTTGCCATGTCATATTAGAGTTTTGCTTGTTTTCTTTTTGCAACACTAAGATAAGTGAAAATTCTGACATGGCAAAATCCTGGGCAACTTTTTGTTGCTCAGGAACTTATAAATAAAGTTAAATCAAAGTGTTGCGGAATTAAGGGTGAATTTGCAGACTTTGCCGATAACAAGATTAGGAGTTCTCTTCGGAGGACTCCATCTTAATTCCGTTTCAGAGTCTCTTATGCCGCCTTGGTCTCTTGCAGCCCTGCCAGACGCCCCGCCAGGTGGACTGCGTTCGCTGTGTGGATGCCGAAGAAGATGTACAGGATCTCTGTTTTCTTCTTCCTGGCCTTGATCCTGCGCATGGCGTAATGCTCTTTCTGTGTTCCGAACGAGCCTTCCATCTGAGTGGCCCTGACTCTTGCCAGTTCCTGGCGGATAAAGTCTTCCTCCCTCTTCTTCTCTGCTGATGGACGGCCACGCTTGACGAATGATGTCTGTATGCCCAGTTCCTTGCAGAGGTCCCTGTTGGCTGTGCCTGCATAGCCGGTGTCGCCGCCTATCTTCTTCGCATCCACACCAAACAGCCGCTTGTGCATCTTGATGCAATGTCCGAGTCTTGTGCCCTCATTGAAGGCGTTGAAGGAGAGTTTCTCGATGAAAGAGATACCATCGACCTGTATGTTGTTGCACTTGGCTCCAAACTCCACGTTCTTCACCTCCTTGCCACGGACGATGGGCCTCACGTATGGCTTTGATGTGCTCACGTTCCTGTCAGGAATGCTTTCCCTGGGGTCATTGTTGTCGAAGTGGTTCTTCTGCTGGCGGTACACCTTTGTGATAATGCTGAGGGTTGACTGCTCACGCACGGTCAGCACCTCCTGCTCATTATGTTCGCGCATCATCCTTCGTATTTCCCTCAGGATCTTCCCCAGCAGGTTTAACAGCCGGCGGATAATCCTGCGCTGTTGTGACTTCTTGTGTTTGCGCTGCTTCACATACTCCATGTTCGCCTTCTCCACGTCAAGGTACTTCGTCCTCGGGCGGTGGATGCCAAGACGCAGACAGATATCACACATCATACGATATGACTTCCCAACGCATTCCCACAGCAGCTTCTGGTCCGTCGGATACCGCATCTCGCTCTCATAGCATGTCGCATCTGTGTGGAATGTATCAAGCTCTTTCATGTACGGTTTCCATGCATCCGCGAGTACGTTCTGCTGTTGCTGGATCTTCAGCTTGTCGGAAAGTTCGGAGGTGATGTCATCTATCAGCTTGTAGTTCGTCAGAGGGCACAGAGGATTGACGTACACGTCGCAGAATATCTGATAGTGGACGTTGCCGTTCAACTGCTCCAGCAGTTTCGGGGCACTCAGCTGGGTGTACATCTTCAGGAACATCAGGGCAACTTTACCCTCCGGGGAGAAGAAGGACTTACGGCCACGCTTACGTACAGGATGGTTGCTCACCAAACCAAAGTTCACTGCCATCTCATGAAGAGGGAGAAGCCGTTTCATACGTCCAAGTTCGCTGTTTTCAAACGTAACTCGAAATAAATCATAAAAATCGAACCCTTCAAACGGAATTCGCTTGCTTATTCCAGAAAAATGTTGTACCTTTGCCATCGTATCACTTTTGTGATTCCCCCAATTTGTCACTTTTCGAGGGTGATTGGGGGATTTTTCTTATCATCTACAAAGATACAAAATTTCTATCACATTGAGAAATAGATAGTTGTAAAAAATCTTAATATTTAACGACACTCCCTATCTAAGCCTACCCTACTACAATACAGCAAAGCCTGGCTCACCCGATATATCGACTCAATAGATTTTTCATAGGGGTAAATGAGTATGATTCATATGAAATGCTTACCTTTGCATCATGGAAGATAAAGACAAATCATCTTTTGTCTCCATATTGTTATCATTTTATTTTTTTATTCCCTACAAAAAATACTCCTTTTAAAATCAAGTGAGTTAAAAGAATTTCTTTGTTTTCAGGATTACTTTGCTTGTTCGGACAACTTTTATGGATGAAAAGCATAAAGTATTCAGACTGAAAGAATGTTTAGTATCCACCCTTATGTCGTTGGGGCTTAAAACAGTTTATGAGCAAGGAAGCCACGGTAAAGGCAATTCCTACCCCCACCACACCTGTCCATCCGTAATGCTGCCAAGACAGACCGGAAACGAATGTACCGGTAGAACCACCCAAAAAGTAAATGGTCATATAAACGGTATTGATACGATTGATGGCAGATGCGTCAAGGGCGACTACGCTGGTCTGATTCGACAAATGGATGCATTGCATACCAGCATCAATCAGCAAGATAGCAATTATTATCCACAAATAGCTATCATTCCCCAAAAACGCCAGTATCCATGCAGCCAACACTACGCATCCTCCGGCAACAGAGAAGAACCTCGCACCGTACTTTTGGACGTAGCCGCTGATGAAAACCACCGTGGATGCACCTGCCAGTCCACACAAACCGAGTGCTCCGATAATGTCGTCGCTAGCAAAAAAAGGTTCCTGTTTCATCCGAAAAGCAAGGCAACTCCACAAAGCGAAGAACGAGCCATAAGCCAATGCCGCCCTTAGCGATGCGATACGCAAGTACGGGTATTGGGAGAGCAGGCGCAACAAAGATTTCATCAACCCTGCATAACTTTCTTGCGAACAGGTAGACTGCGCGGGTAGCATCTTGTGAATCATCAGGAAGCATCCGAGCATAAACAAGCAAGCTACAAAATAGACGGAACGCCATCCACATACGTCAGCCAGAACGCCACTGAATACCCGTGAACCAAGAATGCCTATGAGCAGACAAGATTGTATAATCCCTACGTTGCGCACCTTGTGCGCAGGGGGTGAATAGTAAGATACTAACGGAATGAAAAATTGCGGCATAACCGAAGATGCGCCGGCAAGCAATGATGCGCCCCACACCCAATAGATGTTCGGGGCAAGGGTTATGGCAAGTAAGGCGCACGAAGATATGATATAATTGGTCAATATCAGCTTCTTTCGTGAGACCAAATCACCAAGCGGGATGACAAACACCAGTCCGGTAACATAGCCTATCTGCGTCAATGTCGCTACCATGCTAGCAGAAAAGTCGTTTACCGCGAAATCTTTTGCCATGCTACCCAACAAAGGTTGGTTGTAGTAGCAGTTGGCAACGGAAAGTCCGGTAGCAACTGCCATCAGAGCCAGCAGAGGTACCGGAATGCCTTGGTTCTCTCTTAATTCATACTTCATTTGTCGCTTCCTTTCAGTATGACACGACTTTCAATCCTATCAAGGATGCAATGAGCGCGAAGAGGAAGAAAAGCCGGATGGGAGTGGCGGGTTCCTTGAAAACGAATATCCCAATCAAAACCGTACCAACCGCTCCGATTCCCGTCCAAATGGCGTACGCAGTTCCCAAAGGCAAAGTCTGTACCGCTTTGGCAAGCAAAGTCATGCTCAGTACGGTAGAGGCAAGGAAACCGCTTCCCCACAAATAAAATTCAACTCCTGATGCCGCTCTCGCTTTCCCTAAACAGAATGTGAGGCTCACCTCAAACAATCCTGCCAATAATAAGATTATCCAATTCATACCTATGTTTTATTAAATTCTGGCGCAAAAATAAAGAAACAATCCCTAATAGCTTTTTGCATTTGGCAAAAACATACTTTTCATTTGACAAAAAACATCTGTTTATTCTCGTTTCCGTATGCTATTTTATAATTTTGCACACTAACAACAGCAATGAATTATGGATATAAAGGAAATCATCAACCAAAGATATGCCATGCCAGACGCATCTTTGGGCAGGTTGCAACAATGTCTGACGGAAGTCTCATATCCCAAAGGATTCCGAGTATTGGAATGCGGCAAGGTGGAGAAAGACATCTTTTTCATTAAACAAGGCATTGTCCGTGCCTATACTTCGGTGGATGGGAAAGAAATTACTTTTTGGGTCGGCAAAGAGGGAGCGACCCTTGTTTCTATGAAAGGCTATGTAAATGACGAGCCGGGATATGAAACAATGGAATTGATGGAAGATTCCGTCTTATATGTATTGAAAAGGAAAAAATTGAAAGAGTTGTTTTCGGAAGACTTGCACATCGCCAATTGGGGACGGCGTTATGCGGAGATGGAGCTGCTTGCCACTGAGGAACGGCTGATTTCTATGTTGTCCGCTGTCGCTTCGGAACGGTATAAGGAGCTATTGGAGAAAGAACCAGATTTGTTACAGCGATTGCCGCTGGGAAGTATCGCCACCTATTTAGGCGTAACGCAGGCAAGCCTGAGCCGGATTAGGGCAAAAATCACACGGCCGTAATACTGGTCGATAAACTCCGGGAACGAACCTGCCGTAAATTGGAACTTTTTCCCAACTGTTGGGGGTAAAATACATATTTGTCCACAATAACCACGAACAAATTCTTCTTAAACGGGAATTTTCCGAATTTCCCAGACCCGCCACACGGTCATGCCTTGTATTGAACGTCAGGTTCTTGAACTGATGCGACTCGTCCACAAAGATATGCTCGATGCCCATCTACCTGAAGTCCACCACATCGTCCGTCCTCGACTTTATCGGGTGTTCCGATAAACAATATGGATGTCATTCTTGTTTGGGATTAAGCCCAAATCAGTTATCTGGAAAATAAAACTTCATATCAAGGCATGATACGATTGTATCAAGGCATAATATGGTCATATCATGGCATGATACGACTATTTCAAAACACGCAACATAGCTTTATATCACGTTCCTGACTTATGGCGGTTAGGCTGACCCACTAATAAGTGACGTCAGCCCTCTGCTTCGTTTTTGTGAAAAGCATCAATCATCCTACTCTATGGTTAGTTTGACGTATTCTCTGCCGAAGAAATCCTTTTCCACAACAGTACTCAGATTGAGTTGTTGTCCGTCGAGACAACACGCACGAATCTTATTACTATTACAGTCGCCCGAAGTGGTAACCTTAACAATATGCTTCTCATCATTTCCAAACAGCTGCAAACTACTTATCTCATAAACGATATCATACGGTTCCTGTAGCGTTCCTTTCGCATCATAATAGTTATGGACGACACCCTCAATGGCAAGAGTCACCTGTTGCGTATCACCAGCACCATCCGTCACAGCCAATCCCTTTTGGATGGGAGTTATGCTTTGTCCCATAAATCCGCTGATTGACACATTATAATCTATTGTTTCCGTTGATTGGATTTTTGATTTTGGAAAATCAAACACCACACAAAACTTACCTCGTCCCTCTTCCCGATACGAGAAGCCAGATCCCACCAGCAACCTTATGGGAGTGCCTGCAGGCCGAGAAGAAACATTATTCTCAGTATTGGTGTAATAAAACGCTTTGCCCTCACTCGTTATTTTCACAGTATCGAGTTTGAATGTACTCTCAACCACAGCAATTTCCTCACTACCCATATAGACCTTTGAAAGACTATTTATTATATCCTTTTCTCCAAAGTCAATAGAAATTGTAGGTTTAAATACCAGATAGGTATTCCCATCTCTTTCCACTAAATATGTATCAACTACATTGCCGTTGCCGACAACATTAAAGTCTGCGAATCTATCTCCCACCAGATGCCGGTTGTAGATATCTACGACATCAATCAACACCTCTTTGTTTTCTACATTAACACTCACGGTATCCACTTTTTTATCGTCATCCTTATTGCAAGAAAGCAAAAAGCAGATAACCAAAGCGAACAACCAAGTTGAATTTCTCATCATTTTCATCATTCTTAAATACTATTTATTTGTTTGTTATCTATTTAGGGATTGAGATAATATTCAATAATTTGTAATCGGGACTGTCAAGCAACTTCACGTCTGTATATTTTTCCCAGATAACGTCCGTCTCACTCTCCCCCCTACCTGCAGGATGAGTATGGGTCGCAGCTTGATAGGAGTTGTACGAGAACAACGGCATGAAAGTTTCATAACCAGCATTAGAATACTCAAGAACATAAGTCGTATCTCTAAAATTTTTCGGAGCATTATCGTACTTAACGTCAAACTTAAACTTGAATTTAACTTTAGGATGCGCGATTGTAGGCACCTTTGCTTGATTTGCATAGAATTTCATCGAATACTCATGCCCGTGCCTATAAGCGGACTTTGTATATTTGTCTATGATATCCACATAAAGTGGCTCACGGCGTATATTATACTTGAACTTTATTTTTGCCAAAGAATTGTCTGCAACATTTGCAAACGAGCAGAAGATAGGTACACCTGGCTGTTCTTTAGAAAACTGACCTTTGGTGATGTGATCTACGAATCCTGTGAACCCATTAAAACTCTGAACGGCTGTAGTTCCATTACCACCAATTAGATAAACTTTAAAGTCGCACCCATTTAAAAAGTTTTGTTCCTCCTGCGTCATATAAGAACTACCTTTGGTGAGAAGTGTATGGAAGGAGTTTTGAATCATCCTCTTTGCATAACTTGCCTCTTCATTAGTTTCTAGCGTTAAAAGTCCAAAACGACCATAGGTAATAGAGTTAATATACACCGCAGAGTCCATGAGTTGCGCAGGCACATTTGCATACGGAATGCTTGGTGTATCCATAACAGCCGTAAAACTGCTCTGCCAAAACTTCAAATAAATACCTGTTGCTTTGTTAATATGATGCTCTATGCCACTGCTAGACGAGGACGACCCCCAAAACAAAAAGCTGGTATTTACATTACTTCCGAAAGCAGACTTAAGCTCATTGTACGATGTAAACTGCTCTATCGAAAATAAGAACTCATCATTCTGCTTGAAAGATAACTTCGGAATTTGCTGCTTAATGTATGACGTGTACGCAGAATAGGAGGGATTACCTATCATGCTAGACTCTGCTCCCATCAGGGTCAACGAAACTGTCACAGGCTTCTTAACTCCAGAAATAGGTCTATATGTACAATCTGCGACAGAACTTCTATACAATACATTTCCAAGCCACACATGAGGATTATACTCTGGCAACACTACTGTCTCATTAGTAGAGACATCTTTCTCTACCGTAAAATAATCATCAACAGAGCGAGTAACACTTTTAAGTCCATTACTATAATTAAAAAGTGTGGAGTCTTCATCCAACAAATTAAATGGATTTCGACTTGTACTGATTGAAACCACATAATCATCAGGATGATGATATTTTATCGGTACCAGTCCTAAATAGTTTTCTGTTTCATCAGTACAACTGGTGAACGGAAATATAAATAGAAAAGAAAAAAATAAATATTTCGAAAAACTCATAATCATCTATTATCTGTATTAAATTGTAAAGCATATGCAGAATTATCATCAACTCTATTAACTGTGCAGAAGATAGGCCGTCCCGGTACGTCTTTGGTAAACGTTCCACCATTGACAATAAAATTAGTAAATTCATCAAAGCCCTTAATGGTTTTCACAACATCTTCTCCATTACCACCTCTAATCCAAATACGGACATCTGCCTCTTCAAGCAACTTTTTAGCTTTTGCATCCATAGAGATTTCGCCATTCACCTTCTTTATATTCAAAGCCATCTTGAAGGCTGATTTGACTGCATTATACGATGAGTCGCTCTCAATAGAAATTATTGCCATTCTACCATAGGTTACACTGTTAACATACACAGCATTCGGGTATCTTGACAGTTTTGTATTGTCGCTAAAAATATTGCCATCATCAGGATAGTCAATTACTCCATCAAAGTTTTTTTGGCACACACGCGCAAAAAGCCCCGTCTTATGCTGAATATGATTGGATTCGTAGCTACCCTCAATCTTTAAGATTGAGCAGATATCTACATTTGCTCCAAAAGCCAATTTCATCTCACTATATTTCGAGAACTGTTTCAAATCATACTCAAACTCCTCAATTTGCAGACCAGAAAAATCTTCATCGTTTAACGCCTTTTTAAACTCTTTCATATAATTTATATAGTTTGCTTGCTGAAGCTTACCAATATAGAAACTCGGAACAGTGAAGACAAGTCCTAAAGGATCAGTTTTCTCTAATATAGGCATCATCTTACCATTGTTAAGCTCGTCGCCCTTTAATATCAGGCCTGTATAAATATTTTTTACACCAACAGGCACAAATTCATAGCTTTCATTTACCGAACGAGTACTAGTATTCGGATGATATGATTCGTCCCATTCGCCACCAATTGGATTCCGAACATACTTATTATCAGTTTTTAATACTTCGCTTTCATATTCATCTGTTGTACAAGATGAAATAAAAAGCACAGATAAAAGTCCCATTATTAGGGACATTGGAAATATGAACCTTTTCATTGCATAATTATTTTTTTGCCTACTCTAAAAGCTTATCGGCTTTCGCTCCTTTTATACAGTTATGGTCTGTCTTTATTATTCCGGAATTAAACTAAAATTTTCAAATGTCGCTTATTCACATATCACAAATGTACCCATAAAAACACATCCATTATACACTACAACAAAATTATATGAGCCTTTGTCACAAGAGTCTAACGTTATACAATAGTTGTTATTGCCATTAGCATACAAGATGTCTTGTGATATTAAATCTTTGCTATCGTTATATATAAAATAAGGATACTCTCCTTCTACAAACGATGTTACAAGCAATTGTTTACTGTCCTCATCATAGTACACAGTTAGTGGAATACTATAATTAGCTGGTGCTTTAGTAGGACGATGACTATTTCCCAACAATGGTTTTTGTTGACATTGGAGAGTCACTGGACACAAAGAGGTTGTTGCTGACCACATCGCAATACTTTGCAATGCGAAAACAAACATGATTGCCAATAATTTGATTTTTAAATTCATAAAGTTAGTTTTGTTGTTTGTATTTTCTGGGTACAAAGATACAAACCTTTATTCATGTATAAAAATGTTCCATGTTTCTTTGTGTTTCCAACAAATGTTAAAATACGAAGAAACAATGCCAAGTATCTACAACTACGTAGAATTCAACACGAAAGAACGGTTTTAAAAGAAAGACACGAAACATATCAAATCAATAAAAGAGAAACATCGAGAAACAATTGTTGCAAAAAATTGGTGTTTTGCTCTATTTTTTCTACCTTTACACCCATAAATCAAGATTCAAGATGAGTATAGTAAGATCCATTGTTTATGTTCTGTACATAATAAGCATTTTTGCGTTGCCCTCTTGCTCCAAAGAAGACTCTTTGGAAGAAATGGAGAGAATTAAAATTATAGGCGACAAGAACCCTATAAAAGCACTTGCAATGTTAGATTCTCTAAAGATTGGAATCAGAAAAGAGAATAACTATGTCAAGAACAAATATGATTTATTACAAATCAGACTGAACGACAAAGCAGACAACATACCCAATTCAGATATTATGATCAAACATCTAATTGGCTATTTTGAGGACAAGGGATCTATGCTTGAAAAGCAGGAGGTGACCTACTATGCCGGCAGCGTATATCGTGATTTACGGGACACTCCACGCGCATTGGGATATTTTCTCAAATCCACCGAATATGCAAAAAACGGAAACAATTGTGATTCTATCATGTTGCGCAATGCCTACTCCAATCTAAATGACCTCTATTATAAAGTGCAAAATTATAATGATGCAGCAAAAATGGCACAAGAGGAACTAAAAATCGCCCAACAAACAAGAACAAATACTATAACTCCATATCTGCATTTAGGCACAGCATATATTGCATTAAATAAAACTAAAGAAGCTTGTGATGCTTTTGATGGTGCTTTTGAAGTGATAACTCATTCTGGAGATATCTCAAAACATCAGAGTGACCTGCTCTATCTGTTGTGTGACTATTCAGTTTTAATGCAACACTCAAAAGCGAAAAAATGTTTCTCCTTAATAAAATACACCCCATTAAATGAGTTCTCAGATTTTCCTTGTATGGCATTTGCCAAATACTACGAGTTGTGCAATAAGACAGATTCTGTTATCTTTTATTGCAAACTCTTACTTGACAAAGGAACTGACATATACAACATGTATGATGCCTCGAAACTTTTATATCAAATATACAGCGACAGAGGGGATATAAATAACGCAGAACACTACGCGAGAGCTTATATGCAGTTTAGTGATTCCATGGATTTTGGAAAGCGTCAGGAACTTTCTGCAACAGTCAACAATGAATTTCAGTATCATCTTGACCAGAAAAAAGAGCAAACGCTCAAAGATGAGAAAGAACAATATAAGAATACGCTTGCCATTGTTGTCCTGACTACTATATTGCTTGCATGTGTAGCCTATATCATGTATGTAAGAAGACACAATAGACATCTGCAACAGATGATTTCTCTTTCGACAGAACTGCAACGTGTTGCCACTGGTGAGCAGCAACTTCGCAAAGACATCGAAATGAAAGAAGAAGAACTTGAGGAATCGAAAAAGTCACTCAAAAAATCATCCAACGAACTCAGCAACATCAAACTTGAACTGAAGCGTATGAACGAGGAATTGGCTGAGTACAGCGAGGCTCTGAAAGCTAAAGAACGACAGTTGTCGGAGAAAATAGATCAGAACACAACATTCATCAAACTGCTACACCAATCAGAAATGGAGAGTAATGCCGAGGATGTCATCTACGCTATCAGACAATCGAGCGAGGGCAAGAAGAATATGACAAGCGCGGACTGGAAACGACTCTACCAAGCTGTAGATGAACTCTATCCTGAGTTTAACGTGTCACTCATACGAAAACTTGGTAACATCACAGAACAACACATGCAGGTGTACTACCTCATGCGTATCGGCCTCTCAAAGCATCAGATATTAGACATGACCCATCTCTCGCGCGTCACTATCTGGCGATGGGCAAAGAATTACAATTCTATAGTTAATAGTGATGATGCAACAACAACAGAATAAAAACACCCGATATACTCCACCAAATCAAGATGGATTGAACGCGCAAGCACAACATAATTATAGTTTTCAATAAATTTTTTGTTTTCATGTGCGCACGCGCGTACATTATAATATTGTTAGGCGATGACTTTGTGTTTGCCGATATGCACGCAGACAACTCGCTGCGCCACTGGCAAAGACAAACAGAAACGATATAATCATCATGGTCGATAGGAAGCAACAGGCAGAAGAAAAAAGAAATCGGATTCCCAAAGATTGGAACCCGATGGTGGGCGCTGAGGGATTCGAACCCCCGACCCTCTGCTTGTAAGGCAGATGCTCTAAACCAGCTGAGCTAAGCGCCCTTAAAAAACCCGGAGGATGAAAACCTCCGGGATTGAAGTCTATCGTTCGTTGAAATTATTTGATTTCAACAGTAGCACGACGGTTGTAAGATACAGGTGAGAGAGTATTTACACCACCAGCACTAACAACTTCGATGTTGTCGCGGCTTACGCCCATGTTAACGAGAGCGTCAGCAACGGTCTGAGCACGCTTCTCTGAAAGGTTCTTGTTGAATGCAGCGCTACCAGTCTTGCTATCAGCGTAACCAGTTACAACAATCTTAGCGTTGTTAGCCTTTGCTGCTTCAGCAACAGCCTTAACATTCTGGAGGTCCTTCTTAGAAGCAACCTTAGCCTTACCAATGTTGAAGAATACTGATACAGGAGCAGAAACCACCTTAGTAACTGCTGATACAGGAGCTACAGACTGCTGCTGCTTCTGCTCTGCGAGCATATCCTTCAGACGGTTGTTCTCTGACTGAGCGTCAGCAAGCTGAGCGTTCAGAGCATCGATCTGACCCTGTGAGAGAGCCTTGATAGCCTCTACGTCTGGAGTCTTGTTGAAGGTTGCCTTACCAAGGTTGTAGGTCAAACCAACTTCAACGTTCAGAGTACGGTCGTGGTTAGCTACGAGACCCTTGAATGAACGAGCGTCGTAAGGTTTAGCACCGGGGAGCGAACCCTCGAAACCATCGTAGTCTGAAGTACCAAGCATGTAGTTAACGTCGAGGTTAACAGCCCACTTGTTGTTGATCTTGAATTCGTTCAGGATACCGATACCTGCTACAGGAGCATAGCAGTTAGCGCTCATGTTACGGTTAACACCTACGCTTGCGTAAGGAATGAAGTCCCAAACACGGCTCTCGTTGTAACCCAGCAGCATGTTGCTGAGGTTGAACATTACCTGCTCGCTGAGAGTCCAGTATTTGTTAGCATTGGTTTTCTTGTTCTCAGAAACGACTGTACGACCCCAAGCACCGTTGAACTTAGTGCGGAGACCGAGACCAGGAGTGAACCACTTACCAACAGCTACAGAGAAGCCAAGGTTGTTGCGGAAACCCTTGAGAGGGCTCTTTGAGAAATTGTTACCTACTTCCTGGTTACCCCAAAATGCAGTACCAGCAACGTTAGCCTGTACGAACCAGTTGCTCCAGAATGAATTAGTAGAAACGCTGAACTTTTCAGTAGGATCAGCATTCTGTGCCATTGAGGCAGCAGAAACACCGGCAAAAGCCAGTACCATTAATAACTTTTTCATACCTATTTAATTAAATATACGTTATATACTTCTATGAATTGTTGTGCAAAATTAAACATTTATTTTGAATCCACAAACTTTTTTATTAGTATTTTGAGTTTTTTGTTGCAAAAATTGATATTTTTTTAGTCTTTCCCCCATTTCCGCCTTACATTATTATATATTAGCCCAAAAGTTGCTCTATATCGCGCTGGGGGAGAATGCACAGTATGGCTTTGCCATCAGGGGTATAATTGACATTGGAACAGGCGAACAATTGATTGACAACTGCCTCCATTTCCTCATTGCTCAACACCTGTCCTTGCGGTATGGCAGCATGGCGCGCCATGCTCAGCGCGAGGGCGGCATGGATGGCATCGGTCTGAGTAGCACCTTTTTCTATAGCATCACTTACCATGTCGCATAGCAATTGCACGCTGTCGAGACCTTCAAGACCGGCGGGAATGGCATTGATGGCATAGGAATACTGTCCCAGATCGGAGAGTTCAAAACCTATAGCTTCCAGTTCGGGCAGTATCTTTTGGAGCATGACAGCATCGGAGGGTGAGAAACGTGCCACTTCAGGAAAGAGCACGCGCTGGTTTGATGCCTGATGGGTGCGCAACTGTTCCATATATTGCTCATAACGAATTCGCACGTCAGCACGATACTGGTCGATTATCATCAGTCCCGATTTGACAGCAGTCATGATAAATCTGCCTTTGTACTGATAGTGCATCGGCGACTTGTCTTCGATGACAGCACGACTGCCCTGTCCTTCAAGTTCCTGTGTCCCGTGTGTAATCTTGTTGGAAGTGATCAGTTCTTCGGCATCATCCTGCGATGTTGGGAAAAGTTCTGGAGCAACAGGTTTCTGTGTAGGCAGATTGCCATAGAGTTGTTCCCATCCTTCCATTCTTGTCGGTTTGGCTGTTTGCTGACGGAATGGATTATAGTCAGGATTAAAGTTCAGAGTGGGTGGAGCCACCTGTTCATCGGGATTGAATACCGGGATATCAGGGCGTCCTTCGGTGTCAAAGTCTATCTGTGTGAGTTCGCAGAACTTGCCGATAGCATCCTTTACCGCAGCGGTAAGAATCTGCCAAATGGCTTGTTCGTTATCAAACTTGATTTCTGTCTTTGTCGGATGGATATTTACATCTATGTCGGCGGGGTTAACTTCGAAATAGATAAAATAGGGTACCTGCATGCCTATAGGCACTAAGCGTTCGTAAGCCTGCATGACTGCCTTATGGAAATAAGGATGCTTCATGAAGCGGCCATTGACAAAAAAGTAGTTGTGGGCACCTTTTTTGCGCGCAGACTCAGGTTTCCCCACATAGCCCGAAACTTTGCAGATGGCAGTTTCTACCTCCAAGGGCAACACATCCTGACTATAGCGTTTGCCAAAGACATCGCTGATACGCTGGCGTACAGAGCCTGCACGAAGGTTCATCAGCTCTTGTCCGTTACTATGGAGTGTGAAGTTGATTTCAGGATATACCAATACTATACGCTCAAAAGCGGTGAGGATATTGCTAAGTTCGGTAGCGTTGGTCTTCAAAAACTTGCGGCGGGCAGGCACATTATAGAAAAGATTGTCAACCTTGAAATTGCTTCCCACTGGGCAGCTGACCGACTCCTGTCCTTCTACTTTTGAACCGTAGATGGTAAGACAAGTACCCAGTTCGTCGGCTGCAGTACGAGTACGCAGTTCTACCTGAGACACGGCAGCAATCGAAGGGAGTGCCTCGCCACGAAATCCCATGGTGGTTAGCGCAAAGAGGTCGTCGGCCTTGCGAATCTTCGAAGTGGCATGACGCTCAAAAGCGAGACGTGCATCGGTTTCAGACATGCCTTTACCATCATCGACAACCTGTATCGACGTGCGACCGGCATCAACCACCAGTACACTAATGGTGTGTGCACCGGCATCTACCGCATTTTCTACAAGTTCCTTGATGACCGATGCCGGACGCTGAATAACCTCTCCGGCTGCAATCTGGTTGGCCACAGAATCTGGCAGCAACTGTATTACATCACTCATTTCGGTCCTCCTTCCGCCTTCTTTACCGAAGCAGGTGCTGTGCGACGCACTTGCTCTTTCAACTCCTGTCCTTCTTTCTTTCCGCGCCAGTTGAAGATGTCGTCGCGGTTGAGTGGACGGATATAATCAAACCAAGCATAGCCTGGCAAGAAATATTTCGAAGGTGGTATCTGCGTCATGGGATAGAGCACTCCTGTTGGTTTCTCCATCCATATCTTCTTCATCTTGCGTTTTTCAAGGAACATACGCAGTTTGGGTGTCTCGGTATAGTTGAGTCCTATTAGGGTGCTGTCGGAATCATCCATCGGATAATAAACGATCAGCACATTACCCGTAGCATTGGTTTCATACACTTCACCCTTGTTGAAGAGTGCCATCATCTCTTTCGACGACACTTGGTTGAAGTGTACCGAATCGGCAAGTTGTTCTACAGAGAATGCCTGTCCCACCACATGTACATGGTCGATGGTAGAGTCTTTCATATAGGCACGTATCTCCTCACCAAAGAGTTGTTGGCCGTTGTTCCATACGATAGGGTCACGATACATCGTCATACATGAATCTTGGGAATTATACACCAACGAGTCACATACCGCCTGCACATCGACACGATAGGCGCGCACCTTATTGTAGGCATGGATTTTACGATAGACCGAGTCGGTATTGATATTGAACGTAAACACCTTGAAGGTATCGGCATGCATATAAAGAGAATCGCGCTGCGAATAATCGATGGCAACAGCACGATTGGTGGTCATGGCATAGCCCGTCTCTTCATTGTATTCACAATAGTCGCCAGTCATCTTGTTTTTATTGACGGAATCAACATAGACTACATTACTATAGGCATGGCTGAGTCCGTTCTTACTGTCATAATAAACGCTATCGCCCACCAACGAGCGGCCTTTATCTTTCATGACCGAACGACCAAACAGTTCTGACATCTCGGTCTTGGTATTGTAGTAGCCGTCCTCACTATAGATATGACTACTGCCCGATGTTATATTCGACGGTCCCACGATATGTGCACGTGAGAGACGGGTATCGTAGAAGAGAGAATCGGTTGTCAGATAGAACTTCTTGTTGCGCAGGCGTACATCATAATAAAACATCGCCATCTTCGAGTCGGTATGGTACTCACCCCAATCGCTGGTCAGCGTAGAACCATTATCCACGAGTTTTCCACCTTCGAAGAAGTTGCCGAAACTATACATGCGGTCATAATCCAAACTATCGGTATAGAGTGTTGTCTTGCGATGTTTCAGCACCACATTATATCGCGCTTGTGCAATCTGCTCGTTACCATCATAGTAAGCATAGTCGCTGGTAAGGCTCAGCGTGTCGCCCTGCACCATGCGCACATGACCGAAAGCTTCGAAAGAGTTGGTCTGCTGGAAGAAATTGGCACTGTCGCAATAAAGATTGGCGCCAACATGACGGAAATGAACATGTCCCGTAAGGACCTGGGCATCACCATTCTGATACTGGTTATAACGCAGTTCGTCGGCATGTACCAGATAAACACGCTTGTCGTGAGCCGTTTTATGATTTTTTGCTGTACGTTTACGCACAGGCTGCATAGCACCTATCAGGCCAATACCCAACAGGCAAAGCATAAAGATGGCAACAGCACGGAGTTTCATCGTATCCAACCCTGATATTCAAAATCACAATCCAGATAACGGTCATTGATACGGACGTAGGTGTTTTTGATCTTTTCCACCACCCACTGATGAATCTTCTCTTGGCGCAATTTCTCCAGCACAACATTCTTCATCACCTGAAAATCTTCGGTAATGGTGGCTTTATGACCTTCGCTGCGATTCTTCAGTTTGACGATGGCACATACTGTACGACCGTTTTTCATCATCTGGAATGGTTTGGTAACTTCCCCGATCTTCAATCCATCGATGGCACGAGCCACTTCAGCAGGAAGATCTTGCAGTTGGAAACGTGAAGTACGTGTGCCCATGTCATCGTGGAACATCACACCTTTGTTGCTACGGGTATCTTTATCGTCAGAGAGCACAGAGGCAGCCTGATCAAAGGTAAACTTCGCATCAGCAATATTGGTACGCAGAGAATCGAGTTGGCTCAACGACTTCTCAATAGCCTCGTTACTAACAACAGGGCGACGGAGAATATGACGAACATTGGCTTTCTCACCACGTTTCTCTATCAACTGGATAATATGGAATCCAAATTCAGACTCCACAATCTTCGAGACTTTCTTCGGATCAGTCAGGTTGAAAGCCACAGCAGCAAAGGCTGGATCGAGTTCCATACGCGACATGAATCCCAGTTCACCACCACGACGTGCACTTTCTGGATCTTCAGAATAGAGACGTGCCAGCGTTTGGAACGAAGCATCGCCACGGTTGATACGGTCAGTATAGTCGCGGAGTTCACCTTTCACACGGTTGATCTCTTCCTGTGACACACGAGGAGTTTGTGTGATAATCTGCACTTCCACCTCGGTGGGAACAAAAGGAATACTGTCTGTTGGCAGATCCTTGAAGTAGCGGCGCACTTCTGCAGGGGTCACGGCAATATCCTTGACCAGTTGCTGCTTCATTTCCTCTACCATTTGGTTTTCACGATAAGAGTCACGCAGTTCGTTGCGAATCTGTGTCATCGTCTTTTTGTGATACTCTTCCAACTTCTCACGAGATCCGACAACAGAAATCATATAGTCTATCTGGCGGTCAACACCTGCACTAATCTGTGCATCGGTCACCTCGATACTGTCAATGGCAGCCTGATGCAAGAACAGTTTCTGTACAGCTATCTGTTCGGGAATGGCACAGTCAGGATTGCCTGTCCAATGCACTCCCTGCTGCAGGGCCTGCATGCGCATGGCTTCGACATCTGACTTCAGGATAGCCTCATCGCCCACAACCCAGATGACTTCATCTACTGTGCTTTGCGCATTGATACTGTCTTTGTCAGTTTTTGCCTGCATGGCTGTACTTGCCAATGCCAGCATAGCAAATAATATACTGCGAATGCTCATATTCTGTGATGTTTGTTTATTGTTTTTAATACATCTTTATTTATTGTAACCGGATATTTTTCCTTCAAATCTGATATCCAGTGTTTCTCCATTTCAGTACACAAATCGGCTACCACCTGTTCTTCTACTTCAACATAGCTTTTAGGCTTGAAACCTTTCCTGCGATACTTCTTCTTGTTTTTCTTGAAATACCGAGCCATGGCAGTCTTGTCGGTAGCTGCCTGCCGGGCAAGCGATTTCTCTGACAACACGCAGAGCAGTAATCCTTCATAGATGTCGTCAGAAACTGTGGGTAGCGATGCGGTCGTCATTGGTGAAATGGGGCTATTGCCCATATTCGATTCCCGTTCTGCTGATGGCAGACTCGCTTGAATCGGCGATGACGAGATGCCACGCACCATAGACAGCCTTTTCTGTTCTGCTGCCTGCCATTGTTGCAGTTCTGCAAACTTATCGGCAGTTCGTCTGTCGTTAAGCAACAGGATATGATAACCATCGGCAGTAAGGAATGGGCGGCTATAGGTTCCTGGTTGAAGTGTGAAGGCATTGTCTTCCATCTCCTTAAGCAACTGGTTGCGACCATACCATCCCATCAGTCCGCCATTTGCAGCAGAGGCTTTATCCTGTGATACTTGTCGAGCCAACACAGCGAAATCAGCACCTTGTCGCAAAGCATTATAGATGGAGTCTGCCCGTTTGATGGCTTGTTGTAATTCATAACGTTGTCCACGCTGGCGCACCTTCAGATAAATATGCGACAAGCAGACCACTTCGTTATTCATCCCATTGCCGCAGCTTTGGACTATCCGCCTAAGGTCTTCTCCGGTCAAACTACCAGAGGCATTTGCGGTTGTCGATGCAGGCAGACTGTTAGTCGCACAAGCGGCAAGCATGCTTTTAAACATCGACGTTGTGTCAAGGCGCGACTCCCTGGCAGCCTTTACTCTCAACTTATAGTTGATATAAGACTCCAGAAAGTCATCGACCTTACACGGCGCACCAACACGGGCGCCACATATTTTACTATATGCTTGTACAAACTCCGAACGTTTCACGGCAGTTTCACCCACCATCAGAAGCGTAGGGTCATTCTGTGCCCGCACCATCATGGTGCTTGGCAGCAACATGAGTGCAAGCAACAGTCTTTGTATCATCTTAATCGTTGGGGCGTGAATAGTTTGGAGCCTCACTTGTAATGGTGATATCGTGTGGATGGCTCTCGTTCACACCAGCATTGGTGATGCGAGTGAACTTAGCGTCATGCAATTTCTCGATAGTTGGAGCACCGCAATAGCCCATACCAGAACGCAGTCCACCTACCATCTGATAGATAACTTCCTGTACAGTTCCCTTATAAGGAACGCGTCCGGCAATTCCCTCTGGTACAAGTTTCTTGGTATCTTTGGTATCTGCCTGGAAGTAACGGTCCTTAGATCCGTGTTCCATGGCTTCGAGTGAACCCATACCACGATAGCTCTTAAACTTACGGCCATTATAGATAATAGTGTCGCCGGGGCTTTCTTCTGTACCTGCTACCAGCGAACCAATCATCACGCAAGAACCACCGGCTGCCAATGCCTTAACGATATCGCCAGAATAGCGGAGACCACCGTCAGCAATCAAAGGTACACCTGTGCCCTGCAAGGCCTGGTAAACATCATATACTGCGCTCAACTGGGGTACGCCGACACCTGCGACAACACGTGTGGTACAGATGGAACCCGGACCGATACCGACCTTAACAGCATCTGCGCCATTCTCCACCAACATTTTGGCGGCAGCTCCGGTAGCGATATTACCTACTACGATGTCAATATTGGGGAACGAAGCCTTAGCCTCGCGCAGTTTTTCGATAACGCTCTTAGAATGTCCATGGGCAGTATCAATCACAATGGCGTCAACACCAGCATTGACAAGTGCCTGCATACGGTCGAGGGTATCAACGGTAACACCTACACCTGCAGCTACACGCAGACGACCTTTATCATCTTTGCAAGCCATGGGTTTATCCTTTGCCTTGGTAATATCCTTATAAGTAATGAGGCCTACCAAGTGGTTGTCTTTATCAACAACGGGGAGTTTCTCAATCTTATTTTCCTGCAAGATTTGTGCAGCAGCAATCAAGTCGGTCTGCTGGTGGGTTGTCACCAGATTCTCTTTCGACATCACCTCGTCGATAGTACGATCCAAGCGACGCTCAAAGCGCAGGTCACGATTGGTCACGATACCTACGAGATAATTGTTTTCATCTACAACAGGAATACCACCGATATGATATTCAGCCATCAAGGCCAAGGCATCCTGCACCGTAGATCCACGACGGATGGTAACAGGATCATAGATCATACCGTTCTCAGCACGCTTGACGATAGCCACCTCGCGAGCTTGGTTATCTATCGGCATGTTTTTGTGGATAACACCGATACCGCCTTCACGTGCAATGGCAATCGCCATCTGACTTTCGGTCACGGTATCCATAGCTGCTGTCACGAAAGGAACATTCAGCTGGATGTTACGCGAGAACTTGGTTTTCAACTCTACCGTCTTAGGCAACACTTCCGAATAAGCGGGAATCAGGAGGACGTCGTCAAATGTAAGGCCGTCCATCACAATTTTGTCTGCAATAAATGATGACATAAATAACTCCTTAAAATTTTATTGCGTGCAAAATTACTCATTTTTTCCGATACCTACAAGCGTTTCACCGATTATTAATACGATTTAACGCAGTATAGTATCAATCGTTGAAATGAGTAAGTATCAGCGCACTCGTACAACAACCTGGCCGTTTTTGTTTGTGGCAACGGCAATCTTCACACGTCCTTGCTGATAGTTGACCTTATCGGTTGTGGTATAACCGTAAGTCTGCAAGTCGCAACGTACCGCATCGAGGTCATCGTTGGCAGTAATGACAAATGCCGTATAGTTTTTCTTAGAACGCGTGAAAACCACATTTGAGTGATAATCGCCAATGGTCAGGGTGGCCTGTGGCGACTTCATCTGGTTCATCTTACCAATCGAATAATCATAGGATGCCAAGAGAGTCTTGGCCGACACTAAGGTGCGGTTTTTGGTCAGGAAGAATACCAATCCCACCAGATCGGTATGTTTCAGCGGTTCTGCCAATCCGTTTGTCAAGACGCGTGGCTTGGCTTCGTATTCACGGTCTTCCATTTCCTGATAGGCCATCGCATAAGCCTTTGCGTCGTCTATGGTAATACCGATAGTATATGACTGTCCCACTCCCGAACTCTCATAATGGAGTGTGGTGGTTCCCAGTCTGCTGATGATGGTATAGGCCTCGTCTCCCCGATCCACATATCCTTGTCCATATACTTTGGCAAGTTGTTGTTTGAGATGCAGGAAGCGTCCTTGCACATCCTTTTTGGTAGGATAGACAGCAACTCCCTCCACATCAACGGCAAATACCCGTTCGGTGTCTTCTGAAGTATAAAGTGTTACGCGAGCTTTTGCACCATACACGTCTCCTTCATAGACATAAGTCTTTGCCGTTTGGTTTCCCTCGGCTTTACGTTCCGTAAATCCTTGTTCCAACAGTTGTTTTTCAAAGCGTTCAGCCTTGATTCCCAATGGTATTCCGAGGAAAGCGTTGCGGTTGTTGGAATTATCGGCAAAGGTTGTCACATCGGCAAGTGCCTGTTGGGCATCGTCGTCAATACCATCTTTTCCCACTTTAGCTTTCCGCTCTGTACGCGCTTTTTTCTTAAACATTTTCTTTAAGAACTGCGCATCAGCAGGCTGCGCCATCAGCAATAGTGCAGCCAGAGCCATAAGATATGTCGTTGTCCTTTTCATAACCATTGGCAGTATTAGTTGGCCATTTCGCTAATAAACTTGATGCGCACCAGTCTGATTTCATCTTCCGAGCACTCAGAACCCAGTTCGTCAATAGCCGCATCGAGCGAGTCTGTATCGCTTTCAGCAAAATAGTCATAAATATCGTCAATATGGTCTTCGTCCATCACCTCATCGAGGAAATAGTCGATATTCAGTCGTGTACCACTATATACGATAGCCTCCACCTCGTCGAGCAGTTCGCTAAAGTCCAAGCCTTGTGCATTGGCAATATCGTCAAGCGCCACTTGTCTGTCGATGGCCTGAATGATTTTCACTTTCAGCATCGACTTCTTAGCAACGGTACGCACGCGCAGGTCAGCCTGTCGTGTGATGTCGTTCTCTTTACAGTATTTGGCGATCAGATCTACGAACTCCTTTGCATAAGGCTGTTTCACCTTTCCTTCTCCTACACCTTGTATGTTTTTGAGTTCTTCCAACGTGATAGGATAATCGGTAGCCATCTGTTCGATGCTTACATCCTGGAATATCACATAAGGTGGACGCTCCATTTTCTTGGCAACCTTTTTGCGCAAGTCCTTCAGCATGATGCTGAGCGTAGGATCGAGCGCAGTCATAGTTCCATCGTGTTCCGAAGCGTTCTCGTAGTCTTCGTCAAAGTCTTTATCCTCTACAATCATAAATGATTCTGGTTTCTTTAAGAATTTCTTTCCGGCAGCTGTTATTTTCAGCAAGCCATAGTTTTCCACATCTTTCTTTATGAATCCTGCTATCAGAGCCTGCCTGATAACGGGATTCCACAATTTCTCATCCATATCCTCGCCCGCACCAAACAGTTCGTTGTTTTGATGCTTATGCGCCAATATCTCCTCTGTTTCCTTTCCGGTAATAAAGTCGATGACATAGTCAGAACGGAAGTTTTCCTTGATGGTAATCACCGTATTGAGCAGGATTACCAGCTGTTCCTGTGCCTCTATCTTGGTTTTCGGATGCAGACAGTTGTCACAGTTCTGACAGTTGTCCTTGGGATATATTTCACCGAAATAATGGAGTAGCATCTTGCGTCGGCACACAGAAGTCTCGGCATAGGCTGCTGTTTCCTGCAACAGTTGTCTGCCAATATCCTGTTCTGCCACGGGTTTGCCTTCCATAAACTTATCCAGCTTCTGCAAGTCTTTTTTCGAATAGAAAGCGATGCAGACGCCTTCTCCTCCATCTCGACCTGCGCGTCCTGTTTCCTGATAGTATCCTTCCAACGACTTAGGGATGTCGTAATGGATGACAAAGCGGACATCTGGCTTATCGATACCCATTCCGAAGGCTATCGTAGCCACGATAACATCTGTTTTTTCCATCAAGAAGTCATCCTGCGTCTGCGAGCGCAAAGCCGATTCAAGTCCGGCATGATAAGCCTGTGCCTTGATATCGTTGGCGCGTAGGATTTCCGCCAATTCTTCTACTTTCTTGCGCGAGAGACAATAGATGATGCCGCTTTTACCTGGATGTTGTTTAATGAACTTAATGATGTCCTTATCCACATCCTTGGTTTTGTTTCTTACCTCATAATAGAGGTTCGGGCGGTTGAACGAGCTTTTGAATTCTGTAGCATCGCTCATGCCGAGATTCTTCTTGATATCAGTACGCACTTTGTCTGTTGCCGTAGCGGTAAGTGCGATGATGGGTGCCTCACCAATCTGGTTGATGATGGGTCGTATGCGACGGTATTCGGGTCGGAAGTCGTGACCCCATTCGGAGATACAGTGGGCTTCGTCTATTGCATAGAAAGAAATCTTTGTCTTTTTGAGAAAGTTGACATTATCCTCTTTGGTCAACGATTCCGGTGCCACATAGAGCAGTTTAGTCTTTCCGGAACGAATGTCGGCCTTCACCTGGTCTATCGCTGCTTTGTTGAGCGATGAGTTGAGATAATGTGCGGTACCCTCTTCACTCATCATACTGATGGCATCCACTTGATTTTTCATCAGAGCTATCAATGGTGAGATGACAATCGCTGTTCCTTCCATCAGCAGGGAAGGCAATTGGTAGCAAAGGGATTTGCCACCTCCTGTAGGCATCAGCACAAAGGTATCGTTGCCATCCAGTAGATTTTGGATGATGCGCTCTTGGTCACCTTTAAATTGGCTGAAGCCAAAAAACTGTTTGAGTGCTTGGGTAAGATTAACTTTCATTGCAATAGGCTTAATTACTGTAAATGCGATTTATCGAGTTGCTGTTGTGCGTACTCTGCAGTCACTTCAAAGGATTTGGCGCGTTTGGAAGGCACTTCAAACATGGCGTCCATCATAATAGACTCCACGATAGAGCGTAGTCCACGTGCACCGAGTTTGTACTCCATCGCCTTATCGACGATGAGTTTGAGGGCTTCTGGGGCAAATGTCAGTTTGATGCCGTCCATATCAAACAGTTTCTCATACTGCTTGATGATGGAGTTTTTGGGTTCCACCAATATTTTCTCCAGCGCGTCGCGATCGAGCGGATTGAGATAAGTCAGCACCGGCAGACGTCCGATGATTTCCGGAATCAGTCCGAACGATTTCAAGTCTTGGGGCAGAATATACTTCATCAGGTCGCCCTTGTCTATCTTGCGTACATTCTGTACCGAGTTGTAACCCACGACATGGGTATTGAGTCGTTGCGCAATCTTGCGTTCAATGCCGTCGAAGGCTCCTCCACATATAAAGAGGATATTGCGAGTATCCACATGGATGTATTCCTGGTCAGGATGTTTGCGTCCGCCCTGTGGTGGCACGTTAACCATTGTTCCCTCCAACAGTTTGAGCAGTCCCTGTTGCACACCTTCGCCACTCACGTCGCGTGTGATGCTGGGGTTGTCGCTCTTTCTGGCAATTTTATCTATCTCGTCGATAAAGACAATACCACGCTCGGCAGCCTCCACGTTATAGTCAGCCACTTGCAGCAGGCGTGAGAGGATACTCTCTACATCCTCGCCCACATAGCCGGCTTCGGTAAATACGGTAGCATCGACGATGGTAAAGGGCACGTCAAGCAGTTTGGCGATGGTGCGTGCCAGCAAGGTCTTACCGGTTCCGGTAGATCCCACCATGATGATGTTGCTTTTCTCGATTTCGACTCCGTTCTCATCTACAGGCTGTTGCAGTCGTTTGTAGTGGTTATATACTGCTACGGAGAGGAAGCGCTTGGCCTCATCCTGACCTATAATATATTCATCGAGATACTTTTTTATCTCTTTGGGTTTAGGAACTTTCTTGAGTTCCGGAACGGCTTGTTTCTTTTTCGCGTCCTTATCGAATCCGTTAGCCTGCAACACCTGATAGGCCTGAGTCACGCAGTCGCTACAGATACATCCATGGAGACCTGTTATCAACAGGGGGACTTCACGTTCGGTGCGTCCGCAGAAATTACATTGTTTCTTCATGCCTTTCTGACCAGTATTTCATCTATCATACCATACTCTTTGGCCTCTTCTGCTGTCATCCAGTAGTTACGGTCAGAATCGTTCCACACCTTATCAAATGGTGTGTGTGAATGGTTGGAGATGATAGTATAGAGTTCTTTCTTGAATTTCATGATTTCTCTGGCCTCGATTTCAATATCCGATGCCTGTCCCTGTACTCCACCCAGTGGCTGATGAATCATCACACGGCTATGGGGAAGCGCCGAGCGTTTGCCTTCTGCTCCAGCCACGAGCAACACGGCTGCCATTGATGCTGCCATACCTGTGCAGATGGTGGCTACGTCGGAAGTAATAAACTGCATGGTGTCGTAGATGCCGAGGCCTGCTGTTACGCTTCCGCCTGGTGAGTTGAGGTAAATACTGATATCCTTGCCGCTATCTACTGAGTCGAGATAGAGCAGCTGTGCCTGTAGTGTATTGGCAGTATAGTCGTCAATCTGTGTACCGAGGAAGATGATGCGATCCATCATCAGTCGTGAGAATACGTCCATCTGGGTAACGTTCAGTTGACGTTCTTCCAAGATATAGGGGTTCAGATACTGTGCCTGTGCGCTCACCACTTCGTCGAGTACGAGACCGTTAATACCTAAATGCTTAGTAGCATATTTTCTAAAATCGTTGTTCATCATTCTTTGGTTTTGAAACAAAAAAGCGAGGTTACCAACCCTTTTTGCGTATATTATAAATACAAAATTACGAAAAAAGTTGGTAACCTCGCAATATTCATGAGGTTTTTTTCTTAAAAATGCTTATTTCTCTTGCAGCATCTTCTGAAAGTCTTCCATTGAAATCTCTTTCTCGTTGAGTTTCACAACATTCTTCAGAGCGTCGATGAGCTTCAGGTCAACGGCACGATCTACGAGTCCATCTACGTTTTCACGCTTTTTCAGCATCTCTGTAGCGTAGTTGTCGAGATATTCCTCTGGAATATTTGCCATTCCGTATTGTGCGAACTGTGCGCGAGCGGCCTCCTTGGCTACATTCTTGATGTCTGCATCGTCAACCTTGATGTTCTGAGCGGCAACGAGCTGCTCTTTGATAAGGTGCCATTCGAGTTCGTTGATGCTGGCCTCGAAGTTTTTTTCTACAAACTCCTCGCCCTTGTCCTTGTTGTTATTGAACATCACGCGCTTGAGCAGAGCCTCTGGGAATTCGAGCTTACCAACCTTCTTCTCCATGTGCTTGCGTACGTCGAGCAGGAACTTATAGTCTGAATCAGACTTGAACTGCTCGCTAATCTGCTCGCTAATCTTCTGACGGAATTCTTTTTCGTCTTTCACATTACCCTCGCCGAAAACCTGATCGAAGAGTGTCTGATTAACCTCTGCCTTTGTGAAGCGTGAGATTTCAGTTACCTGATAGGTAAAGTCTCCTGTGTGCTGAGCAACTTCCTCTTTCTTGATTTTGAGGAGAGAAGAAACCTCTGCGTCGTTTTCAGGATAGGCCTGACGGGGATTCCAAGTGATGATATCACCCAGTTTAGCACCATCGAAAAGCTTCTTCTGGTCTTCTACCTTGATGTACTGAGGCATAAGAGAAACGTCGGCAATGGTAATTCCATTTTCCTTAACGTTTCCGTTCTCGTCGAGTTCGCGCAGGTCGCCCTTGAGCAAATCGCGCTGTTCTGCGTCATACTGCTCTGCCTTCTCGTAGTTACCAGAACGCTGCTGATACATTTCCACCTGCTGGTCGATCAGTTTGTCGTCAACGGTGATGTTGTAGTAGTCAACTTTATCCTTGCCAGAGAGGGCTGCCTTGAATTCGGGAGCTACGGCAATATCGAACATGAACTCCAATGGCTCATCGCTTTCGAAGTTGAGTTCCTTCTGTTTGTCGCTGTTGAGGGGTTCGCCGAGCATCTGTATTTTGTTTTCGCGAACATACTTGTAGAGTTCCTCACCCAACATTTTGTTTACCACGTCAACCTTAACGGCAGTACCATACTGACGTTTGATCATACCCATAGGAGTCTGACCAGGGCGGAATCCGGGTACATTAGCGCGTTTGCGATAATCTTTCAGAGTCTTCTCGACTTCTGCTTGATAGTCTTCTTTCTCCAATACGATGGTCATCAAACCATTGATTTTGTCAGGAGCTTCAAATGAAATATTCATCTCTTCTTATACCTTATTTAATTATTATATGCAGTTTTGAGCGTGCAAAGTTACGAATAAGTGAGCAGAATACAAAAGAAAATCGAATTTTTCTTTGGATTATCGAACTGACGAGCGAAGTTTCTCCCACTATCTTCCCATCATCCTCCCATAGTTTTCCGCAAATAATGGGACTTACTTGGGACTTACTTGGGATCTCCCCATCAAGCAACAAACCGACATCCCGAAGGCATCCCGAAGGCATCCCGAAGGAAATACGTGAGTTTTATTGATCAAATACCCACCGAACACCTGTCAAACATCGGTCGTTGGAAAGAAAGTGGAGAATGTTGTTCTAAGATTTTGCCAAACCTCAGGCATGAAGGGTTTCATCTATTCTCTTCGTCTTCCTCCATTTCCTTTCGGCGTTTGGCTTCTGCCATCTCTTGGAAGTTCTTCTTTTTCAGTTCGAAGTTGGTACCCAGATATTTCTCTTTCACCACAGGATTGACCGCCAATTCTTCAGGACTACCTTGAAAGAGAATGCGACCTTCGAAGAGCAGATAGGCACGGTCGGTAATGTTAAGAGTTTCGTGCACATTATGGTCGGTTATCAGAATACCAATGTTGCGATATTTCAGTTGCCAAACTATCTGCTGAATATCTTCCACGGCAATAGGGTCAACGCCGGCAAACGGTTCGTCGAGCATGATGAATTTGGGCTCAATAGCCAAGCAACGGGCAATCTCCGTACGGCGTCGCTCACCACCAGAAAGCTGGTCACCCTTATTCTTTCTCACCTTTCCAAGGCGAAACTCTTTGATCAGGCTTTCAAGTTTTTCGAGCTGATAGTCACGTGGTTTGCCCGTCATTTCCAATACCGAGAGAATATTGTCCTCTACCGACATCTTGCGAAACACAGATGCCTCCTGTGCCAAATAGCCGATACCGGCACGAGCACGCTTATAGACAGGATAGTCTGTCACCTCCTCGTCGCCGAGATAGATGTGTCCGCCATTGGGAACAACCAATCCGGTTGTCATATAGAACGATGTGGTTTTGCCGGCTCCGTTAGGACCCAACAGCCCTACAATTTCACCTTGTTTCACATCGAAACTCACATCGCTCACCACGGTGCGCTTGCCATATTGTTTGACCAGACCCTCGGTGCGCAACACCAACTGTTCCGGCTTATTGTTCGTAATTTCGTCCATTGCCATGTATCTTTTCATGTGCAAAGGTAGTGTAAACTGCGTGAATTTCAAAGAAAAACTTGTTTTTTCTCTCAGTTTACACTACCTTTGCATTCAATTAAGCATATTATCCTATGAAACTATTACACAACTGGCTGACACATTTCGGCCAATTCATCATATTGATGGGGCGCACTTTTTCGCGTCCAGAGCGGATGCGTATGTTCTTCAAGGAATATACGAAAGAGATGGCGCAACTGGGCATCAACTCCATCGGCATCGTACTGCTGATCTCTTTCTTCATCGGAGCTGTCATCTGTATCCAGATGAAACTCAACATCCAGAGTCCATGGATGCCCCGATGGGTCAGCGGCTACACCACTCGTGAGATTATGTTGCTGGAGTTCTCATCAAGTATCATGTGTCTGATACTGGCGGGAAAAGTCGGATCAAACATCGCATCGGAGATTGGCACGATGCGCGTCACCCAACAGATTGACGCACTCGACATCATGGGTGTAAACTCAGCATGCTACCTCATCCTGCCCAAGATTCTCGGCATGGTGACCATCATGCCGCTATTGGTCATCTTCTCATCAGCAATGGGTATCATAGGTGCTTACGGTACAGCATACATAGCCCACATACTCCCACCCGACGACCTCACACTCGGACTGCAACACGATTTCCAACCATGGTTCGTATGGATGAGCATCATCAAGAGCTTGTTCTTCGCCTTCATCATATCGGCAGTACCCTCCTATTTCGGCTACAACGTAGAAGGCGGTTCGGTCAATGTGGGCAAAGCCTCAACAGACGCTGTCGTGTCGTCGAGCGTACTCATCCTATGTTCCGATGTATTCCTCACCCAACTGCTCTCATGAGCCTAACCACAATATTTCCAACATTCCAATACACTTGCAACAATGATTGAGGTAAAAGACCTATATAAGAGTTTCGACGATAAAGAGGTACTGAAAGGTATCAACACCATATTTGAAGATGGAAAAACCAATCTGATTATCGGTCAGAGCGGTAGCGGAAAAACGGTATTGATGAAAAATCTGGTGGGACTGCTTGAACCTACGAGTGGACAAGTGCTATACGATGGAAGAGACTTCGTACAGATGTCGAAACAGGAAAAGGTGATGATGCGCCGAGAAATGGGCATGATTTTCCAAAGTGCTGCACTATTCGACTCACTCACAGTACTGGAAAACGTGATGTTCCCACTCGATATGTTCTCGCCCATGACACTTCACGAACGCACACAACGTGCACGCGAATGTCTCGACCGTGTCAATCTGATTGGCGCTGAAAAAAAATATCCCGGTGAAATCTCAGGAGGTATGCAGAAACGAGTTGCCATCGCACGAGCTATCGCACTCAACCCACGCTACCTCTTCTGCGACGAACCAAACTCTGGTCTCGACCCTAAGACATCATTGGTCATCGACGACCTACTCCACTCCATCACCCATGAATTTGGCATTACCACCATCATCAATACACACGACATGAACTCCGTGACAACCATCGGCGAAAACATACTTTTCATCTACGAAGGTCACAAAGAGTGGCAGGGAGTTTCGGCAGACATCATGCAATCTACCAATAAGCGACTGACCGACTTCATCTTTGCCAGCGATCTGCTCAAAGAGATGCGATCACTCGTCAACGAGCATCGGGCTAAACAGTAACCATCTGCCCTACTGTTGCACACAGCATCAACAGCATGCCCCCCCATAAAGCACATCCACCTTATTATATATAAGGAAAACATAAAAATTCATTTCCAATACTATTCATAACCAAAACTTAAAATGATGAAAAAAACACTATTGACACTCGTCGCAGCAAGCGCACTCACAGCTACGGCACAAAATCCCATCAAGGTCAATCAAGTGGGCTATTATGTCAATGAATCCAAAGTTGCCGTTGTTGAACCAACGGGAAAAAGCAGCAACTTTATTCTGAAAGACCACAACGGACGCAAAGTGTGGAGCGGAAAAGCCGTACGAACACTCAAGTCCCCCTTCAACGACAAAGTACGACAGGTTGTAGATTTCTCTACCGTAACAAAACCAGGCACCTACACCCTGACTGCAGGTAAGAACAAACAAACCATCAACATCGCCGAACATCCATACAACGAGGCGCTGAAGGCTGCCATCAAGGCCTTCTATCTACAGCGCACAGGAACGGACATCGAAGCTAAATACGCTGGAGCCTTTGCCCGAAAAGCAGCTCATCCCGACACTCGAGTTCTCATACACCCATCGGCAGCATCACCCAAGCGCCCTGCCGGAACGGTCATTTCCTCGCCAAAAGGTTGGTATGATGCTGGCGACTACAATAAATATATCGTCAACTCTGGATTCACCATCGGCCTGATGTTACAAGCTTACCAGTTAAACAAAGAACATTTCGAACAGATCGATACGCAAATTCCAGAATCAAACAACAACGTGCCCGACCTCTTGGACGAAATCATGTACAATCTGGAATGGATGCTGACCATGCAGGATCCCGACGACGGAGGTGTCTATCACAAACTGACCACTCCCAATTTCGAAGCATTCGTCATGCCTGTGGATTGCAAACAAGACCGCTATGTGGTGCAAAAGAGCACGCAGGCAGCACTCGACTTTGCTGCTACAATGGCACTCGCAGCACGTATCTACAAGGATTATCCACAATATCAACCATTCTGCAAGATAGCTGCCAACGCTGCACAACGTGCATACGCATGGGCTGTGAGATTCCCCAAAAACTACTATACACAGCAAGACAACAACAGCAAGTATGACCCTGACGTCAACACAGGAACATACGATGACAACGATGCAGACGATGAATTCTTCTGGGCAGCTACAGAAATGTATCTCACAACAGGAGAACAAGGATACCTTGAACAGGCTCGAGCCTTCGCTCCCAAACAGTTCACCCTGCCCACATGGGGCAACGTTGCCGGACTGGGCATCTTCCAATGGCTCAATCAGGAACTGCTACAAACTAAAGAGGCTGGAAAACTCAAGACTTGCTGCATGAAGAAATCACTCAAAACATTCTGTGACGAAGATATCAAGGCGCTCGCCACATCACCCTTCTACTCTATCTTCGGCAACAGCGCATCCGATTTTATTTGGGGAAGCAACTCTGAAAAATGTGCAGGACGAGGCATTGCACAGATGTACCAATACGCCCTTACCAAAGACAATACCTACCGCAAAGCTGCCATCACCACTATCGACCACATCTTCGGACGCAATGCCACGGGCTATTGCTATCTGACTGGCTTTGGCACACAGCGCGTCATGCGTCCTCACCAGCGTATTTCGGCAGCCGACGGCATTGAAGAACCACTGCCGGGATTTCTCGCAGGAGGTGCTAATAGTGGTCAACAGGATGCAAAGAATGTGCCTGCTTACCCATCGTCATCACCCGATGAATCATACCAAGATCACGAAGGCAGTTACGCTTCCAATGAAATTGCCATCAACTGGAATGCTTATCTCGTTGCCCTACTTGGTTTCTTGAAATAAGACAAACAGCTTCTATCATACAAGCGCACACCCAAGAATAATAGGTGTGCGCTTATATTTTTTCAAATCTTAAGGTCGGGAATATGCTGAAAAACGGCAAACCGATTTCCTATCGGTCAAACAAGATAGAATCAAACGTTCTTTTTCTCCTGACGTTCCTCTTCTATATCCTTGCGCGACTTTGACTTAACCACCAGCCAGACACCGCTGAACACCAGCACCACAGCCAAAACATGAGTTAGCTTCATCGTACTAATACCCATGATGAGTGAAGCCGCAACAGCCACAATAGGTTGCACATAGTTATAGACCGACACCACCGTGGGACGCAACGTGCGCTGACCTATCATGGTCAGAATATAACAGAAGAACGTGCCACACACCACAACATAACCCACTTCTATCCACGTCAGCAACGGAATAGGCTGGCTGATTACCCCATAGACATGGTAAGAACTAAGCGGGAGAAGCATCAGCGTAGCCCATGAGAACATATACTTGTTGACCGTAAACACATTATAACGCTTGATGAGCGGATTGAATAACGATAAATAAAGGGCAAACGAGAACTGCGCAAACAAGCAAAGCAAATCGCCACGTATATCTCCAACACGTGCGTCAGCATGAGCTGCCGAACTCAGAATAAGAATCAAAGCACCGCTGCATCCCATCAACACTCCTAACGCCTTCTTGCCGGTAATGGGTTCACGCAGGATAAGTGCCGCCAATATCATGGCAAAGATAGGCATCGACGTAGTGACGATGCTCGCATTAATAGGTGAAGTGATGCTCAGTCCGATAGTAAAACAACATTGATTGAATAGCAAACCCGTAAGAGCTGCACCGATAAACATCAGACGGTCACGCCATGGCACCTGCTCTTTCGGAGCAAACAACGAAGCAATCCAAAACAGCAGACATGCTCCTGCCACACGAAAGCTAACCATCGTAATACCATCAAATCCATGGAGCATTGCATCTTTGCCTACTGGCGACATTAATCCCCAACCCGCACAAGCTCCAAACATGGCGAGATGGGCTATTAAGGCTTTACTTTTTTTCATGCGGCAAAAGTACTATAATCTGCCGGAATAATGAAACAGAAAGGATAAAATTAGAATCTGAATGGATAAAATTACCTAAAAACAATACTTTTTTTCCACAAACATCAAGTGCGAATTTGGAAATTTTCACGAATTACACTATCTTTGCAACAGATAGCCACCCAACAAACCACATAGGTTTGAAAGCATGAAATAACGCTTCTATAAGCATTAACTTAGTGGCAGACATAATAGTGACAGACATAAAACTTAAGACTATGCAGAAGTATGCAGACTATATCAAAACGATAGAGATCGATGCTCTTTGGAGTGGCAAGAAACACATTGTCTGGGACCTCGATCCGAAAGTCAATGTCCTCAGCGGCATCAACGGCGTGGGCAAATCCACCATTCTCAACAAGGTGGTAAGAAGCGTTGGGGTAAACGGCGATATTGTCAACCATCTGTTGAAAGGCGTACATCTGACTACCGCACCCGAAGATGCCACACATATCCGCTTTGACTTGATTCGTTCACTCGACAGCAACCTCTCGCAGACATTCTCCGAGAGTGAGGGATTCATACACCAAGCCTTGTCAGTACTGGCTGGCGTAGGGGGCGGTTCACTACTCGATCTGCAACTCTACCAGCTTCAACGCAAATATCTCGACTATCAGGTGAACATCGGCAACCGTATTATCGAAGCCCTGCAACGGGGCGATGCCCACATGGCTCAGCAGTTGTCAGAACCTAAAAAGCGTTTCCAAGACATGGTTGATGAACTCTTTGCCGAAACAGGTAAGAAGATGGTACGCAAAGAGAATGAAATTCGTTTCACACAGATTGGCGAGACGCTACTGCCTTACCAGTTGTCGAGCGGTGAGAAGCAGATGCTTGTCATCCTACTCACCGTACTTGTAGAGGATCATCAGCCCTATGTGCTCTTCATGGACGAACCAGAAGTGTCGCTACACATCGAATGGCAGAAACGCCTCATCGAGCTCATCGTAGAGCTTAACCCGAATGTTCAGATCATACTCACCACCCACTCACCTGCCGTCATCATGAGCGGATGGTTGGATAAGGTGACAGAGGTCAGCGATATTACGGTATGAGCAGCAGACTGACAGATCATATCAACAGCCAGTATTTCGAAGCCGCCAACAGGCTGACATCGAAACAAGCACGTAGGCGCATTGTGGCTTACGTGGAGAGTTACGATGATATTTATTTCTGGCGGACAGTGCTCAGTCGCTATGAAAATGAGCAACGCTACTTTGAAGTGATGTTGCCCTCACACCGCAAACTGGAACGTGGGAAGAAGTCGGTGCTGATGAATTTTGTAGAAGGACATGTGGGCGAAGATATGATAGCTTGCGTTGATGCTGACTACGACTACCTTATGCAAGGCCGCACTCCTCAGTCGAAAAAGATATTGGAAAGCCCATACGTGTTCCACACCTATGCTTATGCTATAGAGAATATGCAGTGTTATGCGCCATCGCTCCATGAAGTTTGTGTGGCAGTAACCCTCAACGACCATCGTATTTTCGATTTCGAAGATTATTTCCAGCAGTACAGCCAAGCCATCTTTCCACTCTTCGTTTGGTCGGTATGGGCTTATCGCACCGGCAACCACAACCGTTTCTCGCTTACCGATTTTTCAAGAGTTACTGACCCTGGAGGCTTCAGCGTAGGACATCCACAAACCTCTATCGACCATCTGCGCCGTAAGGTTACTTCGCGCGTTCACCTCTTACAGAATCAATTCCCAGGCAATAAGGCTCAATACCTTCAGACCAAAGAAGACATCAAGGCATTGGGAATCACTCCCGACACTACTTATCTCTATATTCAGGGACACTCGCTCTTCGACAATGTGGTGGTGCCCATACTCACTAAAGTGTGCAATCGACTGCGGCAGGAGCGACAGGATGAGATCATGCGCACTTCCTGTCACCATACCCAACGTAAAAACGAGATGTCCTGCTACGAACACTCGTTGCAGGACATCCGTCAGATGTTAAAGAAGAATACAGGGTGTCAGGTCTCACAACCATTCCTTCGGTTGCTTGCCGATCTGTCGGCTTATCTCGATGCGTCATCTGCTACAACCGACGATAGCGACTCCCCGAATCCCGATATAATGCAATCCTGATATTCAGGAGCACACTTTCTTTGCTCAAGAGAGCACGTAGGTTTCCAAGAATTTGATAGTTCCCTCGCTACGCACCTCATTGGCGGTGGCAGGTACCAATACAGTTTCTCCTTCGCGAAACGGCATATTCTCGCCATCAACAGTCAGCGTACCCTCACCCTTCATGCCTATCAAGATGACAAACGAGTCGAGTTCGCTGTAATCAATGGTCATGGGTTCGTCCAAATCATAGACAGCAGTATTGAAATAAGGACACTCTACCAGCAGTTCCCCCTCGTTTTTGCGTGCCTCATAGCGTGTACGATAGTCGGGAAGCACCGTATAATCAATACTCTCCGAAGCCTCTTGGGTGTGTAGCTGGCGGTAGTTTCCGTCTTTATCCTTTCGCTTAAAATCATAAATACGGTAAGTCACATCGCTGGTCTGCTGTATTTCAGCCAGGAAACATCCGGCGCCAATGGCATGGATGCGTCCCGCAGGAATGAAGAAGCAGTCGCCTTCCTTGACAGGATATTGCGCCAATGCATCACAGATAGTATCATTAGCCACCATCTCTTTATACTGTTCTGGTGTGATTTGCATCTTCAGTCCATTATAGAGTTTGGCCTCTGGTGCAGAATCCATCACAAACCACATTTCGGTTTTACCGCGACTCTTGCCTTGGCGATGGGCTATTTCATCGGTGGGATGCACTTGGATAGAGAGGTCCTGTCGTGCATCGATAAACTTGATGAGTAATGGGAATTCGGTACCGAAACGCTCGTAGTTGGCCTTTCCCACGAGTTTCTCCTTCATATCATTCACCAATTGATTGAGCGAACGTCCGTCACCCACGGCTATGGTTTCATTATCCTTCACTCCCGAAATCTCCCAGCTCTCGCCAACGTTATCCATTTTTGCGTCGAGATGCTTGAAGGGAATGATGCGGTCGCCACCCCAGAGTGTCTGTTTGAGCAGCGGTTGAAATTTGAATGCTTTCATTTTTTCTCTCGTTAATATAAGTTCTTTAGGGTATTTATTCTGCTGTATTCAATTGTCGGTCCAGAAGCCACGAGTGAAGAGCACCATAACCGACATGATTTCCAGACGTCCTACAAGCATGAGAAACGAACAGATCCATTTGATGCCATCAGGCAGTCCTGCCCACGACATCACAGGACCGATCTCTGTTCCGAGAGTTGGTCCGACATTGCTCATACAACTCAGCGCTATCGTAATGGCATTGGTATTGTCAATGCCGGCAGCAATCATAATAGTAGCGGAAATAAGACACATCACCACATAGAGTGCAAAAAAAGCCAATAGCGTCGCCACCTTTGAAGAAGGCACATTCTGTCCGTTGACCTTGATAGGCAGTACGGCACTGGGATGGAGTATCTGCCGAAACTCATTCTGCATGGCTTTGAGTACCATCGAACCGCGGATACATTTGAATCCGCCACTGGTACTTCCGGCACAAGCTCCGAGAAACATACATATTCCGAGTATCACCCAAGTGATATGGGGCCACGCTCCAGCATCGTCGTTGAAGAGTCCTGTGGTGGTAATAAACGACACCACTTGGAACAAGGCACATCGGAAAGCGCGTTCTGTGCCGTAACCATTATTATAGATCAGTATGGCCATGATAACGATAGCTGAGAAAGACACTACAAAGAGATAGAGTCTGAACTCCGAGTTTTGCACCAGTTGTCGCAGTTGCCGTTTAAAGATTACTATATATAATAAGGTAAAGTTGATTCCCGATAGAAATTGGAACAAGAGTGACACATATTCTACGGCAGCACTATGATAGTGTTCCACACTGTCGTTATGGGGTGCAAATCCTCCCGTTGCAGTAGTTGACATTGAATAGTTCACACTGTCAAACCATTCCATCCCCGCCGCATAATACGAAAGGATACAAGCTACAGTAAGCACAAGGTAGATGCTGCAAATCCATTTAGCATTGGTGCTCAACCGTGGGTGCATCTTGGTGCGCACAGGGCCAGTAGCCTCAGCGGCAAACACCTTGACGCTTCCGCCCACCAACGAGGGTAGAATGGCAATGGTGAAGAATACGATGCCCAGTCCACCAATCCATTGTGACAGAGATCTCCAGAAGAGTAATGCATGGGGCAGTCGCTCCACGTCGTCGAGAATGGTGGCTCCCGTGGTGGTAAATCCCGACATGGTTTCAAAGTAGGCATCTGTCACGCTGTTGATGTATCCTCCGATGATATAGGGCAACATTCCAAACAAGCTATAGAGCAGCCACGATAGTGTGACTACGAGATAAGCAGTTCGCCGGCTCATGTCGTTGGTTGCGTTACGTCCCAAGTATTTGAATATGAAGCCGCAACATCCAGTGAAGAGAGACGAGATGAGAAATGCCATGATGTCATCCTCTTGGTAGCATCCCGCCATGAGGGCACATCCGCCCATCAGCAGTCCAAGCATGATGAGCAGTGATCCCAGAATCTTGTATAGTAACTTCGCCTCTACCATATTGTCGATGGTTTGAAGTATTTTTCGAGATTTTTCAGGTTGTGCTCATGACAGAACATCATGACAGAATCGCCCGGCTCTATCTGTGTGAATCCATTGACAAGGATTCCTTGATTGTTGCGCACCAGTCCACCGATCGTTACACCAATCGGAAGTCCGAGATCCTTCACTGGCTTTTTGGTAATCTTCGATCCTTCTGCAGCCACAAACTCAGCCACGTCAGAATCGACTATCATCAGCGATCTCACATTGCTGACGTCAGCGTCGAGCATCATCTGATAGATATGGCTGGCAGCAATGGTTTTCTTATTGATAATGGTACCGATGTCCAGACTCTCTGCCATCTCCACATAGTCGAGATTTTCCACCATGGCGATGGTTTTCCTCACGCCCAACCGTTTGGCGGTAAGACAGGCAAGGATATTTGTTTCTGCATTGTCGGTCAGTGCGACAAACGCCTGTGTGTTCTGTATTCCCTCTTCCTGAAGCAGTCCGAGGTCGCGTCCGTCACCGTGAATCACCATGGCATCGGTGTCCAATAGCAGTTCGTTGAGTCGTTCACAGCGTTGTTCGTTCTTCTCTATGATTTTCAGATTCATGTATTCAGGCAGTGTCAGTCCCACGCGCACAGCGGTTTTGCTGCCTCCCATGATAATCACGTTCTTCACATCGGCATAGTGTTCCTTTCCGGTGAATTTTCTCACATAGGGTATGTATTCACTGGTGGTCATGAAATAACAGAGGTCGCCTGTGCGGAGTTCATCATTACCACCGGGAATGAGTGTCTCTCCGTTGCGTTTCACAGCCACTACGTGGTACGGTTCTGTTGGTCCACATAGTTCGCGCAGTGGTTGGTTGAGTATCTCGCAGGTCTCTCGCAGTTTAATGCCGAGCATGACGAGTGCCCCGTTGTGCACATCCCATCGTTGTCTGACCCACGACATTTTGAGTCCGTTGGTAATATCTATGGCTGCCAGAACTTCTGGATAGATCAGCGAGTTGATGCCCATCTTCTCGAAGAAGGGTTTAAGGTTTGGAGCGAGATATTCATAGTTGTCGATGCGTGCCACGGTTTTCTTCGCTCCCAGCGAATGTGCAATGATACAAGCATTCATATTCTGGCTCTCGTCGGGAGTGACTCCCACAAAGAGGTCGGCTTTATCTACATTAGCTTCGCGCAGTATTTTGATACTTGTGGGAGATCCCACAACGGTCATGATATCAAACTTGCTATCGAGGTCAGCCAGTCGTTCGGCATTGGCATCGATAAGCACGCAATCCTGATGGTCGCGTGAAAGCAGTTTTGCCAGGTGCACACCTACGGCACCTGCTCCGACTATTACAATCTTCATGATATAATGGCTTTGCGGATGCCCTCGGCATCCAGTCCTACAAGGTGATCGAGTTGTGCCACAGTTCCATGTTCCACAAAATGGTCGGAGGGCAATCCCCGTCTGATTACTTCGGGATGGTAGTGATGATCTGCCATCCATTCTACTACGGCAGAACCGAGTCCTCCGTCTTTCACTCCATCTTCTACAGTGACGATGCGGTCGAAGTGTTCTGCCACTTCGGCAAGGATATTCTCGTCGATGGGTTTGAGGAATCGCATATCGTAGTGTGCCACATCAAGGTCTTCGATGGCTTTTGTCACATGATTACCAATCGGTCCGATGGAGAGCACTGCAGTATGGTGTCCGTCTTTAAGTTTACGTCCTGTGCCCACTGCGATTTCCTCAAGTGGACAACGCCAGTTGTGCAATACTCCTCCGCCACGTGGATAGCGGATGACAAACGGTCCTTTGTCGGGCAGTTGTGCGGTGTACATCAGCCGGCGCAGTTCATGTTCGTCCATGGGCGATGCGATAGTAAGATGTGGAATGGGTCTGAGTGCTGCCAAGTCGAAGGCTCCATGGTGTGTTGGTCCGTCTTCGCCCACCAGTCCTGCCCGGTCAAAACAGAACACTACATGCAGTTTGAGCAGTGCCACATCGTGTATGATATTATCGAAAGCACGTTGTGCAAAGGCGCTGTAGATATTGCAGAAGGGGATGAGCCCGTCTTTCGCCATTCCCCCTGAGAAGGTCACAGCGTGTCCTTCGGCTATTCCCACATCAAAAGTGCGGTCTGGCATGGCTTGCATCATGATATTCATGGAGCATCCTGTGGGCATGGCAGGAGTCACTCCCACAATCTTCGGATTCTGCTCTGCCAGTTCCAGCAACGTATGTCCGAACACATCTTGATAGCGTTGTGGTTTGTCGGGTGACTGGTCAACGAGTCTTTCTCCTGTGGCAGGATCGAATTTTCCTGGTGCGTGCCAAGTCGTTACGTCTTGTTCTGCTGGTGCATAACCGTGTCCTTTCTGTGTGTGGAGGTGCAACAGTTTCGGACCTTTCATGTCTTTCATCTGTTTCAGTATGCGCACCAGTTCTCCGACATTATGTCCGTCAAACGGTCCAAAATATCTGATGTTCATGCCATCGAAGATATTCTGCTGATGGCTAATGGCAGATTTCATGGCATTCGACAGTCGGATGAGTCCTTTGCGTCGGTCTTCGGGCAGTAGTCCCCATTGATGCAGTTTACTTGAAATCTTAAACCGCAGTGCATTATAGGTTTCGTTGGTACTGAGGTTGAGCAGATATTGCTTCATGCCTCCCACCGACTGGTCTATCGACATATTGTTATCGTTGAGAATGATAAGCATGTCGTTGGGCGACGAACTGACGTTGTTGAGACCTTCAAAGGCGAGGCCGCCGCTAAGTGCTCCGTCTCCTATAACAGCCACCACATGTCTGTTGGTATTTCCAGTTTTCTTTGCTGCAACAGCCATACCGAGTGCTGCCGAAATCGAGTTACTCGCGTGACCACACGCAAAGGTATCGTATGGACTTTCCTCTGGCGACGGGAAGGGTTTGATGCCTCCGAGTTTTCTATTGGTACAGAACTTTTCACGTCTGCCTGTCAGTATTTTATGGCCGTATGCCTGATGGCCTACATCCCATACGATGCGGTCTTCGGGAGTATTAAAGACATAATGCAGTGCTACCGTCAGCTCCACGACTCCGAGGCTAGATGCCAGATGTCCGGGGTTGACAGATAGTTCTTTAACGATATCGTTGCGCAGTTCTTTACAGAGTAATGGAAGTTGTTCAACTTTCAGTTTGCGCAAGTCATCTGGATAAGTGATATGATTCAGTAAATCCACTTTTTCATTCTATTTGCCTACAAAGGTACGATTAAGTGAGAGAAAAACCAAATAAATTTGAGTTTTTCCGAGCGGGAGTATCTTCGCAACACGGTTGCCAAGGTAGTGCAAACCGAGAATTATCATTACTATTAAAGAGATTTCCATAATATATAATATGTTCGCGCGCAATGCATACAGAAATTTGAGTTTTCAAAAAATTTCGACCACTCGAACACCACTACCGTATAACACGCAGTAGTTCTGAGCGTTAAATGGTGGTCGAAGCCCAAGAATTTCGACCACCCTTCGACCACATCGATCACACCTATTGAATCTATCATCAACCCGGACCAACTTAGCGAGCCATGTATATCGATGTATAAATGGGAGTTGTAAGTTTATCACCTTTTCTTCAAACCTTGATAATATTTTTATCAAACGTTGGATAATACCTTTATCAAACGTTGGATAATACTTTTATCAAACGTTGGATAATACTTTTATCAAACGTTGGATAATACTTTTATCAAACGTTGAAAATACCTTTGTCAAACGTTAGGTAATACTTTTGTTAAACGTTGGCAATACCTTTACCAAACGTTGGACAATACTTTTGCTAACTATTGAACAACACCTTGTCAAAACGTTATTACCCAAAAATTTCAATCAGTTTTATTTCAGAGCGACATCCTTCATTATAGATGGGCATATATGAGGCGGATACGCTTACCACATTCTGTGGTCAATGGTGGTCGAATATTTTTGGAAACTGAATTTTTGGTGCTTTTATATCTGCCGCAGGAGAAAATAAAAAAAATATCCACCCCGCGTGTCACAAAACTCGCCCATCATACGTTATATAGATGAGTCACGGAAAGAAATAACATGGATCTCGAAGAGTTCAACAAGCGCATCGTTGTGCTGCGACCAACACTGATGGAAGCTGCTAAACACATGAATGGGAATGACGCCTCAGCCGAAGATTTGGTACAGGAGGTCATGCTCAAACTGTGGAGCATGCGCCAGCAACTCGACAGGCACCCTAACCCGAAGGCACTGGCACTGAACATGCTACGCCATAAAACCATCGACGAGCAACGCCACAAGCAATTGGAATACGGGCGACCAACGGCAGAACCATCCTCAGAAGAAACCACCCGACATGTGGAACGACAAGACGAACTGCGACTCATAGGCGAAATCATCAATCGGTTGCCTGCCCTACAAGCTCAAGTGCTACGACTGAAAGACATCGAGGGCTACGAGACCGAAGAGATTGCCTCCATCACGGGAGCATCACCAGAAAACATCCGCCAGTGTCTGTCAAGGGCACGAAAGACTATCAGACAGGAATTTATTAAAATGACAATAAGATGATGATCGACAGAAACAAAGTGAAGGTATTGATAGACCGATACATGAACGGCGAGACTACTGCTGACGAAGAGCGACAACTGCGCCACTTCTTCCGCACAGCACAATCTTTGCCCGACGAATGGCTACCGCTGCGGGCCCTCTTTGCCTACGTCGATAGCGAAGCGGAAAAGAGTTGTCTGCCTGCCGAAACACAGGTAAAACACAAAACCATCAGCCTCCACCACATCAGGAAATGGTGGTTGGCAGGAGCTGTGGCAGCATCGCTACTACTGGCTACTGGACTGTTTTGGCCCGATGAAAAAGAAGATCGCAACTTTGCCGTGATTGACGGACAGCGCACCACCAATCAGCACATCGTGGAACAAGAGGCTGAACAGGCACTGCAACTGGTAGCTATCACCGACGAGGAAGCCTTTGGCGCACTCGATGAAATCAACTGACAACGTAAAAATGATACGAGATATGATAAAACGGTTATTATTCACAGTATTATGGACCACCATATCAATGCTTACCGTCCACGCACAGACCGGACTCGAAATAGACAGGGCTTTCACCCGATACGGTCATGAGAAAGGATGCAAAATGGTGGAAATGTACGATGCTCGACTTCGGGGCTATCAACTCCACGTCTATAAGAGTCTGACCTATAAGACACAGGGGAAGGCCATCGACGCACTGCTGAAAACAGACCGAAAGAGGGCGAAGAAAATACGTGAAGTGGTAGAAGACGGACACATCACAGGCGGATACTACATGATGCCCACACTTCCGTCGGGCATGGAGCGCTACATTCTCTTCAACAACGCTGCCGGTGGACGGGGTGCCCTCATCTATATTGAGGGAAATATCAAGCCCGACGACATCATGAAACTCTGTTACACACGATAAAACGAATCATAAAAGAAACACAAAATATGGAAAAAACAACATTTCTCGCTGCACTGCTCACCATCATAGGAGCAGGCTGCACAATGGCAGAAACTGCACAGGACACCACCTTTGTAGTCAACGACAAACAAATTGTGGTCAACGAAAAAGACGGAGCGACAACCGTGGGCGTTTATAACAACAACGGCAACGAACTGAAGAAAATCAGCGAAACAACCTACGTCGATGGACAGGAAGTGAGTCAGATCTACGTTTCGTCTCCCTTCCTCCGCTCATCATGGGAACGATCCAAACGTAAGAAATTCGAAGCACACAATGCCAACTTCTATTTCGGTTACCGCTATCTGACAAGCGATGCCTTTTCATTCTCTGCAGACCAATCGCTCTACACAAAAAATTCCAACTCCTACGAAATTGGCATTGGCGCCCTCAACGTAGCCATCCCCTTCAACCGTCAGAACAATATCGGACTGGCAATAGGCATGCAGGTGGGATACACACGCCACGCTTTCGACAGCGGACATGCGCTATTCATGGAGGATGATGTGGCAACCGTCAAACCTGTTGAAGCGGAAGAACGCATCCGCAAGAGTTATATGAGTTACTGGTCGATGCGCATCCCCGTCATGTTGGAATACCAGCAATATCTTGGTCGTCGCGATGCTTTCATCGGTGCTGGTTTCTCGTTTGAGTTTCGCGACAAAGAGCATGCACGCTACAAAACCAAGCACGACACCTTCAACTCCGCACGCGATCTGAGCATCCACACAGCAGGAGTCAATTTTGAAGCCTACATGGGATGTGGTGATTTCATGTTTCGCTTCACCACAGGACTCACACCATTATTCAAGGGAGGGCAAGGCCCGAAGGCCCACACCTCCAGTATCGGCATCGGTTTCTGCCTATAATCTCTCACCATCCACTCTCAATAATTATTGCCGGAAAGTACAATCCACTTTCCGGCAATTTTATAATATTCTTCGTCTTACTTCATCTTCCATTGTCCTTTCACCTCAACCATAGGGATGGTGATTTCCTCTTTGGTGGAATCGGCAAAATGGAGAAGGAGGAAGGCATGTGTGAAATGGAGGGTGGTGTCGCGTTGCGCACGAACGGCAGTCACTTGATGGAGTCCGACGTGGTTTTCTTTTTGTTCCTCCATGTAGTTGCGATAAACCAGAACCATTTGGCTGCGGTAGTTCTGCGGCATAGAGTCGGCAGTGGCTTTACCGTTGAGAAAAGCCTCGTAGTTGCCCGCAAGGAGTTCGTCGTAGTAACCTTTGGCAGCCTGCAGGGCAAGGTCATCGGGATTAGGTTCCTCGTGGCAAGCGGTAAGTGGCCACAAGCAGAGAAGGCAAAGCACGGAGAGGTGCTTCGCCTTCAGGTGGGTTATCATCGTGATGATGTGTTTCATTGTTTCTGCGGTGTTATTTCTGACGCACAAAGACGTTGATGGGTGTTCCCGTAAGCGTCCAGTTGTCGCGCAATTTATTTTCCAGGAAGCGCTTATAGGGCTCTTTCACATACTGTGGCAGGTTGGCGTAGAACACGAAGGTTGGAATCTGCGTATTGGGCACCTGCGACACATATTTAATCTTGATGTATTTACCTTTGATAGAGGGTGGCGGAGTCGCCTCGATGAGTGGCAACATCACCTCGTTGAGTTTCGATGTTCCTATCTTGATGGTGCGGTTCAGATACACCTGCTTGGCAGTTTCCAACACTTTGAAGATGCGCTGTTTGGTCAGGGCTGAAGCAAACACGATGGGGAAGTCGGTAAAAGGTGCCATGCGTTGGCGGATGGCATTCTCAAAGGTCTTCACCGCTATCTGCGACTTATCTTCCACCAAATCCCATTTGTTGACCACTACAACAAGCGACTTATTATTCTTCTGTATCAATTGGAAGATGTTCATATCCTGAGCCTCAATGCCTCGTGTGGCGTCGATCATCAAGATGCAGACGTCACTGTTCTCAATGGCACGGATGGAACGCATCACACTATAGAACTCCAGGTCTTCCGACACCTTATTTTTACGGCGAATACCGGCAGTATCCACCAGATAGAAGTCGAATCCGAATTTATCGTATTTCGTATAGATAGAGTCGCGCGTTGTTCCGGCAATATCTGTCACGATATTACGGTCTTCACCGATAAAGGCGTTGATGATGCTCGATTTACCGGCATTAGGTCTGCCCACCACGGCGAAGCGTGGCGTTCCGTCTGCCACGTCGTCAATCTCATCGGTAGAGAGTTTCGACACCACGAGGTCGAGCAGGTCGCCTGTTCCCGAACCCGTTGCTGCACTCACGCAGTTGGGGTCGCCCAGTCCGAGTCTGTAAAACTCATACTGGTCGTAGAGGTGTTTACCGTCGTCTGCCTTGTTTGCTACGAGCACAACGGGCAGTTTCGAACGTCTCAGAATATTTGCCACATCCACGTCGAGGTCGGTAAGTCCGTTTTGGATATCTACGAGGAAGAGCACGAGGTCAGCCTCTTCGGTAGCCACCAGCACCTGTTTGCGGATTTCTTCCTCAAAGATGTCGTCGCTGTTGACAACCCATCCTCCTGTATCTACTACGGAGAATTCGCGTCCGTTCCATTCACATTTGCCATACTGTCGGTCGCGTGTGGTACCTGCCTCATCGCTGACGATAGCGTGGCGGGTATTGGTCAGACGGTTGAAAAGTGTGGATTTGCCCACATTAGGGCGTCCAACGATAGCTACTAAATTTGCCATATCTGTTTTTGCTCTTGTTGTTTCTGTTTTTTGTTGTACATGGGCCTTGTGAGGGCCTCTTGCTGATAGGGTAAGAGGGGGTATCGACTGTCTTTTCCGAATTCTTTTTTATTCCGGATTATAACCAAACGAGTCGAGTTCGCGTTGCGATGATCGCCAGTCTTTATCCACCTTGACGAAGGTTTCAAGGAAGATGGGTTTGCCGAAGAATTTCTCTAATGCCTTGCGAGCCTCGGTATTCACTTTCTTCAGCGCCACACCCTGGTGGCCGATGATGATGCCCTTCTGGCTGTCGCGCTCCACATAGATCACAGCATTGATATGGATATTCCGGTCTGTCTCCTTGAAGCGTTCCACGCGAACCTCCACTGCATAGGGTATCTCCTTATCGTAGTAGAGCAGGATTTTCTCGCGGATGATCTCCGACACGAAGAAACGAGCGGGTTTATCGGTCAACTGCTCTTTGTCGAAGTAGGGCGGTGAGTCGGGCAACAGTTCTTTGATGCGTTTCAGGAGCATATCCACTCCAAACTTGTTTTTCGCGGAGATGGGCAGAATTTCTGCGTTAGGCAGCAGCGTGTGCCATTTCTCCACGATGTCTCCCAGCGTCTTCTGGTCGCTCTCGTCAATCTTGTTGATGAGTAGCAGCACAGGGATTTTCATCTTCTGCACCTTCTCCAGAAAATCCATGTTCTTCTCTGGGTTCTCCACCACATCGGTCACATAGAGCAGCACGTCAGCATCCTGCAATGCCGATTCCGAGAAGGCGAGCATCGACTCCTGCAGTTTGTAGTTGGGTTTCAACACTCCTGGTGTATCGCTAAACACGATCTGCATATCGTCTGTATTGACAATACCCATGATTCTGTGGCGAGTGGTCTGTGCCTTAAAGGTAGCGATGCTGATGCGTTCACCCACGAGTTGGTTCATGAGCGTCGATTTTCCCACGTTGGGGTTGCCTACTATGTTTACGAATCCTGCCTTGTGCATCTGTTGTAGTTTCTTTGTGGATGGATGGTGCGGACCGCAGATGGGTCCATTTCAGTTTATGAAGAAACCGACGGGAGCCATTGAGCCCTTAGGTTCAATAGCCCCCGTCAGGGTCTTGACGTGTATTATTTCGCGCCGTCGTAAGCCCACTTGTAGTAGCTTGCTCCGTGAACGAATCCTGCACCGAAGGCAGTGAAGATCATGTTGTCTCCCTTCTTCAGTTTGGCTTCGTTTTCCCAGAGTGCCAAGGGGATAGTGGCGGCAGAAGTATTGCCGTAGTGTTCTATGTTGACCATCACCTGATCCATAGGAAGCTCGAGGCGTTTGGCAACAGCTTCGATGATGCGCATATTTGCCTGATGAGGAACCACCCACTGGATGTTGTCCTTGTTCAGTCCGTTGCGCTCTGCCACGAGGGCACAGTCATCGCTCATATTGGTCACAGCATAGCGGAACACGGTGCGTCCCTCCTGATAGAGGTAGTGCAACCGGTGATCGATGGTGAAATAGCTTGGAGGACAAACAGAACCGCCGGCTTTCAGGTGCAGGAACGGAAGTCCCTTACCGTCAGCACGGAAGTAGGAGTCCATCACACCGATATTCTCTTCCTCGGTGCCTTCTACCAGCACAGCGGCAGCACCGTCTCCGAAGAGCGGGCAGGTAGCGCGGTCCTTGTAGTCAACCACCGACGACATCTTGTCGGCTCCAATCACGATAATTTTCTTATAGCGTCCACATTGAATCATAGACGCTGCCACGTCGAGCGTATAAAGAAATCCGCAGCATGCAGCCCAGAAGTCGAATGCGAAAGCATTCTTCAGGCCAAGCTTACCAAGCACAATGCTGGCTGTTGACGGGAATTTATAATCGGCCGTCGATGTGGTTACAATCACGGCGTCAATGGTATCGGGATCTACGCCGGTCTTCTGCATCAGCTGCTTGGCTGCTTTACGTGCCATGTAGCTGGTGCCCAGACCTTCCTCCGTAAGGATGCGGCGCTCCTTGATGCCAACGCGTGTCATAATCCACTCGTCATTGGTGTCAACCATGCGCGACAACTCCTCATTGTTGAGCACGTAGTCGGGCACATATCCGCCAATACCAGTGATTATTGCGTTGATTTTTCCCATCTTTCTTACTCAGCGCCTTCGTCCATTACGATAGCAATCTTACCACGGTAGTATCCGCAAGTGGGGCATACGGTGTGGTAGATGTGATAAGCGCCACAGTTAGGGCATACTGCCAATGTGGGAGCTACTGCCTTGTCATGGGTACGACGTTTGAGAGTACGGGTCTTTGACTGTCTTCTTTTAGGATGTGCCATAATGCTTTAATCTTTTTTTTGTTATTCTTCTAATTTCAGTTTCGCCAGTGCGGCCCAGCGAGGGTCTGCTTCCTTTGCCTCCTCTTTGCCGCTTCGGACGGCACCGCTCAGCTCAGCGAGCTTCTGCGTCATCGCACTATTGCATTTTCCAGGTGCATGAACGTGCTTGATGGGTATGGCAAGTGCCACAAACTCATAGATGAGCCATGACGTGTCGAGTATTCCTTCGTTCTCGTCCACTATCACAACCTCATCATCGTCGGTATTGGTCTCCGCACCCAGTTTCGCAATCAGCATATTGTCGGTCACGATGGGTTGACTCATGTCATCAAGACACAAGTCACAAGGTACGGTGACTGTGCCCTCGGTATGAAACTGGAGTTCGAAAAAGCCGGTTGCCTTGCGTATAGACACCGACACATGCAATGCTCCGCCCTTCACTTCCGAGGCGTTGAGAGCCTTGAAAAATGCATCGTCAAGGGTGTACTCCCGATGCATTTCATCGGTTTTCATTGCCTTCAGATCTATTTTGAAAGTCTCTAAACTACACATAATCGCACTATTACGGACTGCAAAGGTACAAATTATTTATGAATTATAGAGTAGTTCACTCTTTTTTTTCACTTTTTAACGTCATTTCTTCATCATTTCCATACATTTCCACCTGTTTTCCACTGTAACTTTGACTTTAACCTTGAACTTAACCGTATCAATAGCGCTTCAGAAGTCACCGCAGTTTTTTACGCATTTCCACAAAATTCCTTATCTCCCCAAGTAAACACGAAACCAAGGAATCACGTAGTTAACATCCAAGGGCACGACGATGGTTAAGGGTAAAAAAAGAGCCACGCCTACACAATATTATATATACACGTGCGTTATATTAAACGATGACATGGATTAACCGACAACAGCAATTCAAAACTGCCCTTGTCGCTGCCGCACTACTGGTGGCAGTGACCTCACTACTGGTATCCAAATGGCTGGCAAACGACCTCGCAGCAGAAGAATACAAGCGCATGGAGCTATGGTCGGATGCACTCCACACCCTCAACAATGCAGACCAGAACACCGATCTCTCCCTGGTGCTCCATGTCATCGAAGACAATAACAATATCCCTGTCATCGTCATCGACCAAGACGGCAACGTCACCGACCACCGTAACATCAGCATCCAAGCCACCGACCGTGCCGACACCATCGCGCAACTCACCCGACGCGCACAACAGATGAAGGCAGCAGGTCGTTACGTCAAGATTGACGGCAACAAGCCAGGAGGTTTCCAACTCGTCTGTTACGACGACTCTACCATGATACGCCGCATCACCGTATGGCCACTCATCCAACTCGGTATTGTGGGAGGCATTGTCATCATCGCCATCCTCGCCCTCGTCTCCTTCAAGCGCACCGAACAAAACAAGCTATGGGTGGGACTCTCCAAGGAGACCGCCCATCAGTTGGGCACCCCCATCTCCAGCATCATGGCATGGGTAGAGATCCTCAAGGAGGAATACCCCACCGACCCTTATGTGGGGGAGATAGAGAAAGACGTATCCCGTCTCAACACCATCGCCGACCGATTCTCCAAGATTGGTGCCGTTCCTGAGCTGCTGCCCACCGACATCTGTCGTCTCCTCACCGACGTCACCACCTATATCCGCAAGCGCACCTCATCGCATGTGTCATTTCAGGTCAGTCTCCCCTCCCATCCCGTCATGGTCCCCCTCTGCCCTTCCCTTTTCGAGTGGGTGACAGAGAACCTATGTAAGAATGCCATCGATGCCATGCAGGGGGAAGGCACCCTATCCCTCGTCCTCACCGACCGTCCCACATCCATCATCCTCGACGTGACCGACACCGGTTGCGGAATGACCAAATCCATCGCAAAGCAGATATTCTCCCCTGGATTCACCACCAAGAAACGCGGTTGGGGACTCGGCCTCTCCCTCTCCAAGCGCATCATCGAGAAGTACCATGCCGGTCGCCTCTTCGTCAAAGCCACCGAACCCCATCACGGCACCACCTTCCGCATCATCGTCAAGAAGTAATCCACGGAGCGCACGGAGTGTTTAGTTTATGGGTTATGGGTTAGAGATTTTTTAAAGATTTTATTTCTGCATAAATTCCGTCTAAATTCCAATGATAGATTTCTGGCCATAGGCCATATTTTTATTAAAGATTTCCTCCAAAGATTTACCTATGGTTTGTTTTGTCGTGACTCAGCATAGTGAAAGCGAGCTCTCACTCTGTCTTCGCTACTCCAAAACATCTTGCCGTAGGCAACTAAAAAAATCCACGGAGCGCACGGACAACACGGAGAAAGATTTTTGTTTATTATTTTACTTAAAATTGGCAACATTGATCTGTCCCCGTGTCAATTGTCCCTATGTCATTTTTGAGGTATTGTTCATCTTTGTGCAATGACAGACACTGCTGTTGTTCCTGATATGCCTAATTTTGCGGATGATGCCTTGATTGTGGCCTTGCCAGCATTCATTCCGCTCTTTACGACAATGATTGCTCGTCCTTTGTATGTTGTCACATTGGCAGAGGTCTTAGGCTCAATGTCTTTCAAATTTGCAGAGGCAGCAGCAAGGAGCGAGGCTTTACCATATACGCTTACAGTCAGTTGGATGTCTGCGTCTGACACGACATTTCCTTTGGCATCAGTCACCTCGAGCGTGACATAGGCAAGGTCTTGCCCGTTTGCGTGTATTTGTTTGCGATCTGGTGTGAGTCTAATGGCTGCAGGCATTCCGCTTGTGCGTAGTATGCTTTCCTTCACTTCGTTGCCATCTGCATCAAGCGACACAGCTTTAAGGGTGCCTGGCTGATATTGCAGCGGGATGACTGCCTTGTATTGTGAGGCTATGCTGACATTCCTTTCCGCCACGAGACTATCGTTGAGATACAGGCGCACCTTTGGTGCTTTGGTGTATATTTCGGCTTCGATGGTCTTGTTTTCCCATCCGCTCCAGTTCCACGACTCCCATGTGGGCCATACAGACCACAGCGTTTCTGTGACATGTCCGTTGCGGTAGTTGTCGGGCTCTTTCACAGCAAGGTAAATGTCTGGAGAGCCATCCTTAGCGTTCCACAGCATGTCGCGGTAGTGCGATATAGGTTTGCGCCAGCCAGTGATGTCGACATCTCCGCAATATGCCCCGTGGTAAGGAAAGTGCTTGGCTTGGTAGTGCTCGCCCCGTTGTTCCCCTTCGTAGTGGAACTGCCCGATGGCCGACTCGCCGAGATAGTCGAGTCCGGTCCATACCATGTCGCCAATGATGTATGGACGCTCAAAGGTGTGTTTCCAATTGGCGAACGCATCGCGCGGATAACTCTCTGTCTGCCACATCACACGTTCGGGGCATCGCAGGTGGTCGCTTTCTGCCTTGTGCATCATGTAATTGTAGCCCACTATGTCGAGCACTGCCGCATGCGGGTCGAATATCTCCCAGTCGCTATCCCATGAGCATAGTGCCTCTGTGACAGGACGTGTTGGATCGAGAGATGTCACAACATCCTTGAAAGTTTGCGCTGTGTGTATGACACGTATGTCCTTTCGTTCGATGACTTCATTTCCGATACTGTATGATATGACACATGGGTGATTGCGGTCGCGCAGCACCATGGCGGTAAGATCCTCCCTGTAACATGAGTCGATGACGAGGTGGTAGTCGTACTTGGTCTTTTCAGACCTCCATCCGTCGAACGCCTCATCGATGACCATCATGCCGATGCTGTCGCAAGCATCGAGCATAGCTCGTGTCTGAGGGTTGTGCGATGTTCGTATGAGGTTGAATCCAGCCTCTTTCATCAGCCTGACCTTACGTATTTCTGCCGCATCGTATGCCATGGCTCCGATGACTCCATCGTCATGGTGCACGCAGGCTCCATTGATGAGCGTTGGCTGCCCGTTGAGCAAGAATCCTCTTTTTGCATCATAACTGAAAGCTCGCACTCCATGCCTTATGGTTAGCTGTCCAACTTTTATGTCGTAAAGTTTAGGATGCTGCGGTGACCATAGCTCCACATCTTTGAGCACTCGTCTTTCTGTTTGTCGTCCCTCATATGCTATGCTCACGGTAGCTGAATCAGCATGGGTACCATCTCCTGACATGCCATAGATGCTGTCTGTGCGCACGAACAGCTTTTCAGGATTGTCTATCTTGTTTTCATCATATTTTTCGAGCCACACATGGCGATATATGCCCGAACCGCTGTACCATCTGCAGTTAGGTTGATGCGAGTTGTCCACTCGCACAGCAATGGTGTTGGTGCCTTTTTTGACAAAAGGAGTGATGTTGACTTTGAATGGCGTATATCCATAAGCATGACCGCCTGCATGCTCACCGTTGACATACACCTGGCAATTCTGATACACGCCTTCGAAATGAAGCCATATTGTCTCGCCTTCGTCTGTTTTCAGTTCTGATTCCTTCACCTGCTTGCGATACCATCCGATGCCTCCGGGGAAGTATCCTCCGTCATTGCCTGATGGTGCGTCTTTTGCGGGCGCATGGAATATGTCCCAGTCGTGCGGCAAGTTTATTCGTTTCCATTTGGAATCGTCCAACTGTACGTCTTGCGCATTCTTTACGTCTTGTTCGATGAATCGCCAGTTGAAATCAAAACTGTCTTTTTTACTTTGCCCACATGCTGCAGATGACATGCAAAGGAAAAGAATTGTTGATAATAAGGATAGTTTCATTTTTTTAGTCAATTATTTATTAATATAACCTAATTTCCGTAATACTATAATTTAATGTTTTTATAAGCCCCTAAGCAACAAAAGTTCTTAGTTTAACTAAGCGGCACAGCCGGTTACTTGCTTTGACAAGCAGAAGTGTCGATTCGCTCAGGATTTT
>NZ_NPIZ01000002.1:0-3114 GCF_002251185.1 Prevotella sp. P5-126 | reverse complement strand
AGAACAAACTCATACGTTTGGTCACTGCTATGGTCCGAAATCGCCAAATTTTCTCACCAGAATATAAAATATCAGCATAAATTAAAAATAATGGTCAAAATATTTGGATTTTAACATAGAAAGCGGAGTGTTTAGGTTAGAGGTTAAAGGTTAAAGGTTAAAGGTTAAAGGTTAAAGGTTAAAGGTTAAAGGTTAAAGGTTAGAGATTTTCGTTAAAGATTTTATTTCCGTCTAATATCCGTTTAAATTGGCATACGCCTTTGTTTTCTCGCCATGGCATAATTAAAGCGAGCTTTATTCTCCTCATGGCTTAACGAAAACAATCCGATGATGATTGATTTCTGGCCATAGGCCATATTTCATTAAAGATTTCCCCCAAAGATTTCTTGCCGTAGGCAACCCCAAAAACATCCGTCTAATATCCGTTTAAATTCCGATGATAAAAAATATTTCTTGCCGTAGGCAACTAAAAAAATCCACGGATTACACAGAACACACGGAAAAGATTATGTTTTGTGTTTCCTGCCAGCAAAAGAATAAATCCGTGTGAGATAAAAAAAGCAGGAACACCTTGCGAGTATTCCTGCATTTTTTCGTTCTCTTACGAGAATAAGACTTTACTTAACCTTCTCGACGATAGCCTTGAAAGCCTCAGGGTTGTTGACAGCGAGGTCAGCAAGCACCTTACGGTTGATTTCAATACCAGCCTGAGCGAGCTTGCCCATCAGAGCAGAGTAGCTCAAACCTTCGATACGGGCAGCAGCGTTGATACGCTGAATCCACAGAGCGCGGAAATTGCGTTTCTTGTTCTTACGGTCGCGGTAAGCGTAGGTAAGACCCTTTTCCCATGTGTTCTTCGCTACTGTCCAAACATTCTTGCGGGCACCAAAGTAACCGCGAGTGAGTTTCAGAATTCTTTTACGTTTTGCTCTTGAAGCAACGTGATTTACTGATCTTGGCATAGTTTTCTTCTTACTTTAATGTTTGACAATAGGTGAATTAACGGAGACACAACAGGTCACGAACCTGCTTCAAGTTGCTGTTGTCCACGATAGCCTGGTGAACCAGGTTACGCTTCTGCTTCTTAGTTTTCTTAGTCAGAATGTGACTGTGGTAAGCATGGTGTCTCTTGATCTTACCTGTACCGGTGAAACGAAATCTCTTCTTTGCGCCGGAATTTGTCTTTACTTTTGGCATTGTTTTGTTATTTAATTGTTATTTAATAATATGGTGGCAACGCATATACCGGGCGTTACGCACCTGTTTTCGTTCAGATATTGTTTTTCAACTTTTCGAGAGCGTCTGCGCTAATCTTGGCGTTTGCCAGCATACCGCTTTTCGTTTCCACGCGCTCTTTGGCCTGCTGCTGCTCTGCCTCTTTGATCTCGGCTGCAGAAGCCTCTCTGTCGCGAGCCTGTTGACTCTTCTTGGCCACACCTGCTTTCTTAGGAGCGAGATAGATAAACATCTTCTTACCTTCGAGTGAGGGCATGTGTTCTACCTTACCGTATTCCTCCAGATCGTTTGCGAAACGCAACAGGAGCACTTCTCCTTGTTCCTTAAACAGGATAGAACGTCCACGGAAGAATACGTATGCGCGTACCTTATTACCTTCTTCCAGGAATTCCTTGGCGTGCTTCAGCTTAAACTGGTAGTCGTGCTCATCGGTCTGAGGTCCGAAGCGAATCTCCTTCACTTCCACCTTCACCTGCTTGGCTTTCATTTCCTTCTGACGCTTCTTCTGCTGATAGAGGAACTTCGAATAGTCGATAATGCGACAAACGGGAGGGTTGGCATTTGGGGATATCTCAACGAGGTCAACGCCCTCTGCACGAGCCATATCCAATGCTTGACGAGTGGGAACTACTGTTGATCCGTCGTCTCCCACAATACGTACCTCACGCACACGAATCTGTTCGTTGACGCGGTACTGATTCTTCATGTTGTCATTCTTCATCGACTATATTTTCGGTGTAATTACTCAAATTGGCTGCAAAGTTACTGCTTTTATTCGGACTAACAAAACTTTTCGCATTATTTTTTCATTATTTCTCACATAATTTTATTCCCCACCCTATTTTGTCGCACAAGGAGCGTTTTAGGTTAGTGGTTAAAGGTTAAAGGTTAAAGGTTAAAGGTTAAAGATTATGTTTTGTGTTGCTTCGCAAGAAATCTTGGAGGAAATCTTCATGTAAAATCTAAGGACCTAAACGGTCCAGAAATCTATTTAATAATATTGTTATCTTCCTAAAATATTTCTTGCCGTAGGCAACATCTTAAACAAGATTTCCTCCAAAGATTTCTAGCCTTCAGGCTACCCCCAAAAAACATCCGTCTAACATCCGTTTAAATTCCGATGATGATTGATTTCTGGCCAAAGGCCATATTTTTTATTAAAGATTTCCTCCAAAGATTTACCAATGGTTTGTTTTGTCGTGACTCAGCATAGTGAAAGCGAGCTTTCACTCTGTCTTCGCTACTCCAAAACATCTTGCCGTAGGCAACTAAAATCCGCGGAATACAAATAAAATCTGTGTCATCCGTGTCCTCCGTGGATAAAGAATACAGCGCCCCCTGACAACAAGGAGCGCTGTGACGATGAAGGAATGATGGTTAAGAAGAAAACGGAAGACTAACCCTCCAGACCTCCGCCACCAGGCTGTTCTGTACCCTGGTCGCTTCCACCGGGCTTCTGCTCAGTACCCTGGTCACCGCTGCCAGGATTGGTAGTAGAACCGGTATCCTCGCCGTCCACATTAGGTGCATCGATGGAGTCAGGCAACTTGATGTTAAACTCCTTGTCCATGTACTTAAACAACACCTGGTTGACGTTAGAGAAGGCGAAGGTACGCTTCAGCTTCAGGGCATACTGGTAGATAGGAGTACCCTTGATGCCGTTCTTCTCGTTCGGGCGGTTAGCCTTAAGCCATGCGCTGCTAGCAGCCTGCTGTTTGGCGAACTTCTCGCGCTGCAGCTTCTGCTTCTCTGTAGCAGGACCCTTGTATGGGTTGGCGAGTTTGGCGAGATGGATTTTGTTACTAGACTTGTTAGTGGCGAAGTAGTCGTTAGACTTGTTACCATACTTACCACTGATACCTTTGATGATGTCGATTG
>NZ_NPIZ01000019.1:0-326 GCF_002251185.1 Prevotella sp. P5-126 | reverse complement strand
GCATCGTGGGGTAAGGGGATGGTGGCTACATATTGATGTTGTGCTGTTGCTTTTTACTGAAAGCTGCTACTAACGACTCATAAATCTACCCTTAATCGTGTATTGGATGATAGTTGCGGATTTTAGGTCATGGAGAAATTTGACTCCATGCTTTCACCCGTTATCGACTCAACACTGGGTCAGAGATGCCGCAGTATCATCGGATATCAGTTCAGCGAGATAGTCCGTTCGCTGATGAGCGTTTATTTCTGTGGCGGCTCATGCGTGGAAGACGTAACGTCACAACTGATGCGCCATCTCTCGTATCATCCTACCCTTCGTACATG
>NZ_NPIZ01000018.1:0-1825 GCF_002251185.1 Prevotella sp. P5-126 | reverse complement strand
CTAACCACTAACCACTAAGCACTAACCTATAACCTATAACCTTTAAACTATAACCTTTAAACTATAACCTTTAAACTAAACACTCCGTGTTCTCCGTGTGTTCCGTGGATTTTTTTGATTTTCCTTTAATTTTCTTTCTTTGTTTCTGTGATTTTTTGTACTTTTGTCTGATTAATAAAAAAAAGGAGATGAAGAACCAATAACAACAAAACATAAAACTAAACAATGAAAAAGAACATCAATCTGGTCGTGAGTATTGTCATGACTGTGGTGTCAATGACCCTCTTGACATCCTGTGAAAAAGAATTCTCTGAGGTAACCCCGGTTAACCCAAAAAGTAGTTTGACTGTTACCACTCGCTCGGAGAGTGGGGCTGAAGAAGTGGCGTATCCTGTGGCTGTTTATCTGTTTGATGCCAACAAGGCGTGTATTGACTTTCGGCGTATCGAATCTGCTGACGCGAGTGTTGTCTATGACTTGGTAGAAGGTGTGTATGATGTGTATGCCTTCGGAGGTGTGGCAGAGGGGAAATATACGTTGCCCAGTGTGAAAGAGGCTACACTTGCGTCTGTGATTACCTTGCAAGACGGACAAGAGCATGGGGACTTGATGATGGCAAACAGTTCGGTGACAACGACGAAAGGAGAAGCTAACACTATCAACCTGTCGATGAATCGCTGTGTGTCGAAGATTGAATCTATCGTCATCAAACAGGTTCCTGACGATGTCACTGCTGTGAGTGTGACGCTGTCGAAGACGTGTAAGAGTATGGCTTTTGACGGTACAATGAAAGATGTGAATATTGAAGTGATTACATTGGAAAAATCTGGTACGGAATCGGGTACATGGGAGTTGAAAACTCCAAGACACGTGTTGTTTGATGTTGCTGCATCTGCCTCTGTGAAGATTAGTATGACAACGAATGGAAATGCTAAAGGTTATACCTATCAGTTGACCGATAAATGGAAAAGCAACTATCTATATCATATTAATGCTACCTATACTGAGAAACAAAATTTTCATGTGACAGGTACTATCACGGGGGCTACATGGCAGGGTACTGAGGATATCGTCTTTAACTTCGATGAGACCAATACTCAGGATGGAGGTTCTGGTCCTACTATCAATGAAACAGCTCCTGAGGTTGGTACTCTTTATAAAGGGTGTTATGTGTTGAGTCGCACCGAAGAAAGTAATGCTATCAAGGTATTGCTGTTGCATCCGAATCAGTATTCTGATGTATGTAATGGTTCGATGAGTCAAGAAGAAGCTCGTAATTCCATCAATTCTAAATTGTCGGAAATCGCATCAGAAAATGAAATAACTGGTTGGCACTTGCCTAATGAAGCAGAAATGGATGCTGTTTATTCGATAGGATTTGCTGCGATAAATCTAAAAATTCCGGAACCTAAATTGTTGACAGATGATTATTTTTATGATGATAACGGAACGATTAGAGGGTGTCTACTCAATACTAATACTAAGAGAGATTTAAGACTAACTACTAATAAAGCAATTCTCCGTCCTGTTGCTGTTGCACGGTTTACAAAATAATAATTTGAGAATAATGATGATGCGTCCGGGTGATATACTTGGGCGCATCTTTTTTATATTGTCACAGAAATCAATCATCGGATCATCGGGATTTATCCACGGAGCACACGGATCATCGGAATTTAGACGGATGTTAAACGGAATCCTAAAATCCGCAACTATCATCCAATACACGATTAAGGGTAGATTTATGAGTCGTTAGTAGCAGCTTTCAGTAAAAAGCAACAGCACAACATCAATATGTAGCCACCATCCCCTTACCCCACGATGC
>NZ_NPIZ01000017.1:0-472 GCF_002251185.1 Prevotella sp. P5-126 | reverse complement strand
GCAAGATCTATGATTTCAATACTGCAGACAAACTCAACACATTGCTTATAAACGCTTTGGTTTCTACAGGCGAGTTGAAGGAAATTGAGGAATACGATGTTGACTTTGACCATCAGTTCCTTGAAACGGAGAAGTATGATGCAAAACCGACCTACAAAAAGTTCCTCGGCTACAGGCCTGGCGTATATGTTATCGGTGACAAGATAGTCTATATCGAGAACAGCGATGGTAACACGAATGTGCGTTTTCATCAGGCAGACACCCATAAGAGATTCTTCGCTCTTCTGGAATCCCAGAACATCCGTGTAAATCGCTTCAGGGCAGACTGCGGTTCCTGCTCGAAGGAAATCGTCAGTGAGATAGAGAAGCATTGCAAACATTTCTACATCCGTGCCAACCGATGCAGTTCGCTCTACAATGACATCTTTGCTCTGAGAGGATGGAAGACGGAGGAGATTAACGGCATCCAGTT
>NZ_NPIZ01000016.1:0-32695 GCF_002251185.1 Prevotella sp. P5-126 | reverse complement strand
GGGGGTGTGATGTTGTACATTTGTAAGTACCAAAATGATGGCGTCGTAAACAAAAAGGCGCTTTAGCAAAAAACCATATATCATACAACTAAAAATCATTCATTTATGTTTACATGTACTATTCCAAATACCTCCAACTGGTTGCAACATAAGGAGCATGATTGCTCGATTGCCACCCGACCGGTTATCGTTCGGTTATCGTTCGGTTCTCGTTCACTTCTCGTTAGGTCCTCGTTCGTCTCTCGTTCGTCTCTCGTTCGTTATTCGTTAGTCTATCGAAGACCGAACGAGGACCGAACGAGGAATAAGCGAAAAACGAACGAAAGAGCAGCGAACGTCGAACGAGATAATAGCGAGAAACTATCGAAGACTTGACGGGAAACTGTCTAACCTGATGGGAAGGGCAGTTTGTAATTCCGATGAGTGAGCTCTGTGGGCTCTGTGTGCTCCGTGGATCCATGATTTTGATTTCTGGCTTCCCTCCGATTGGGAATGGTACTTGTTGTTACTTTTGTCCTTAACATGATGCAGACAGAGACAGAAGACTATAAGGTAGAGGTAATATCTATCAGGATATGACCACTGGAAATACACTTTTAAGGACGACTTTTTGTGGTTTTCTACACTTTTAAGGACGACTTTTTGTGGTTTTATACATTTTTAAGGACGACTTTTGGCGTGGTTTGAAATAAAAAATGTATCTTTGCATTCAGAAATCATCAAGCAATCAGATAGTTATGAAGAGAAAAGCCATCGACTACCTATATCAATGGAAAGCAAGTAATGACCGAAAGCCATTGGTCATGCTTGGAGCCCGCCAGGTTGGCAAAACCTGGCTGATGCAAGAATTTGCCAAAGAGGCCTATAACCATAGTGCGTATGTGAACTTCGAAGACAATGAAATGCTCCGGGAAGTTTTTGCGCATGACTTTGATATTTCCCGCATTATTAATAGCATACAATGGAGTACAGGAGTTTCTATTGATGAGAATACGCTTATTATCCTTGATGAGATACAAGAAGCGCCCAGGGGCATCACCGCGTTAAAGTATTTTGCAGAAAAAGCACCTCAATATCATGTCGTAGCTGCAGGTTCATTGCTCGGAATTGCGATGCATCAGAATGACTCTTTTCCTGTAGGTAAGGTAGATTTTATGCATTTATACCCCCTTACATTCTTTGAATTTTTGGATGCAATCGGTGAAAGTAGGATGGTGGAACTGCTCATGAAAAAGGATTGGAATATGATAACCATGTTCCGGAATAAATTCGAGGAATGTCTGCGACAGTATTATCTGGTAGGGGGAATGCCGGCTGTAGTCCAGTCTTTTGTCTGTGAGGGGAATCTGTCTAAAGTCAGAAACATTCAAAAAGGAATCCTTGAAGCGTATGAGCGTGATTTTTCCAAACATGCACCGGCTATAGAAGTTCCACGTATCCGAATGGTATGGAAATCCATTCCATCCCAGCTCGCCAAGGAAAACAAGAAATTTATCTATGGTGCTGTGAAGAAAGGGGCCAGAGCAAAGGATTTTGAGCTCGCCATCGAATGGCTGAAAGATGCAGGGTTAATCTATAAGGTGAACCGCTGCAAGAAGGCTCTGTTGCCTTTGGCTGCATATGAAGATTTCTCTGCTTTTAAGTTATTTCTGTCTGATGTGGGACTGATGGGAGCCATGAGCAATATTCCTATCCAAAGCTTGTTGGAAGGAAATGTGTTGTTTTCTGATTTTAAAGGGGCGCTGACAGAACAGTATGTCCTGCAGCAGCTTAAGGAGAAAGCTTCTTTGTCAATCTATTATTGGTCGGCAGATAATTCACGTGGTGAAATTGATTTCCTGGTGCAGGATGAGGAAAGAATCATTCCGATAGAAGTAAAGGCTGAGGAAAATTTACAAGCTAAGAGTCTGAGGGTGTTTGTGGAACGTAATCATGGATTAAAAGGTGTGCGCCTATCTATGTCACCTTATAGAGAGCAGGATTGGCTTGCCAATTATCCTTTATATTCTGTATCTGCAATAATCGAATAATTAGTGGACCCTATTTATAAGATAGAGGGGCATTGAGGGACAACTTGGGACATCTTGAATAACCGGAAATCCTTAATGACCTTAATGATCGGAAGTTAGCATCATGTGGAACTCAGTGGTGTGCATGTTGCTGATTACATCACGGCTGATGATTACATCGCTCTGCAACAGCCAGCGCAAGGCTACCTGTGCGGCAGTCTTGCCATATTTCTCGCCAATATGGGTGAGGGTAGGGTTGGATCAGGTTCCACCTGATAAACACCATAACCCAATTGTGGCATTTCCACGCCATTGCTTAACTTTATCTTCTTCATAATTGTAAAATCATATAGTTGCTATTTTATCTTGTTATATTCCTCATCGCTTACAGCCTCCTGCCATTCGTTGGATGTGTTTTCGCCAGGTATTTCAAAGGCGAGGTGGGCAAACCAGCTGTCTTTTGCGGCACCATGCCAATGCTTCACGTTGGCAGGAATATGGATGACTGTGCCGGGGAGGATTTCCTGCGCAGGCTTGCCTTCTTCCTGATACCAGCCACGTCCGGCTACGCCTACCAGCATCTGTCCGCCACCCTTTGTGGCGTGGTGCGTGTGCCAGTTGTTACGGCAACCAGGCTCAAAGGTAACATTGAAGAAAGGTATCTGACTGTCGGATATTTGTGCCAGATAACTGTTGCCTTTGAAGTATTTGGCGTAAGCGGTGTTGGGTTCGCCAACAGGGAATATCATCTCACGCTGGAATGCAGCCTTGGCATCTTCTCCTTTCACGTCCTCGTTCCATACCTCCTTTGCCAGATTGAAGGCAGCCCAGGCCTTTGGCCAGCCGGCGTAGAAGGCGATGTGAGTAATAATCTCTGCCGCTTCCGTGCGGGTAATTCCGTTATTCTTTGCCGACTGCAAGTGATATTTCAGCGAGTTGTCGGTGATTCCTTGGCTGATGAGCGAAGTGATTGTTACCAAACTGCGGTCGCGCAATGAAAGCAGGTCATTGCGGCTCCATACTTCTCCGAAGAGGATTTCGTCGTTGAGGTGGGCGAACTCCGGGGCAAACTCACCCAGCTGGGTGCGCCCTGCTGTCTGTACTATTTTCTGTTGTGCCATTATATTAAATGAAATAGTCGTTAATATGATGAATGTTGCAAAAGCTTTCATAAAAGCCCTCCTTAATAGTTATTCCTTAAACAGATTTTCCTAACTCGTATGCTTCCTGCAATTTCTGGTTGCCTTCAATGGTGCGTGGCTCGTCAACACCTCCGCAGAACAGCGTGCCAGCAAGATGGCTCTTAGGGTAACAGTCAATCCATCCAGTCAATCCAGCTTCAGCACGTTTCGGTACTTCTGGTTCATCTTCGGCAGCAGTAGTGAGCATGTAAACATCTCGGAATTTGTAGTCGAGCGAGTACAAAGCATTCATGCGGTCGATGAGCGTCTTCATCTGTCCGCTCATCTCATAATAATATATAGGTGTTGCCCAGCAAATCACATCGGCATTCAGCACCTTCTGCATGATGTCGTTCACATCATCTTTGATGACACACTTGCCCAACTTCTGACATGCCAGACAGCCTTTGCAAAACTTGATGTCTTTTCCTGCAAGCGAAATCTTTTCCACTTCATGACCTGCAGCCTTGGCACCTTCGATAAACTGATCTGCGAGCATGTCGCTATTTGAACCAGTACGCAGACTGGTAGAGATTACGATTATTTTCTTCATTGTATCATTTTTTTTAATTCTTCTTCAGGAACATCTTCAATGTATTAAAAATAACAGTTATTCTATACATACATCATTATATCTACGCTGTTTTACGATACTCGCTTGGAGTCTTGCCCGTCTGCGCCTTGAAAAAGCGGACGAAGTGCTGAGAATATTCAAAGCCGAGGTGCTGGCTGATTTGTGTAATGCTGAGGGTTTCATCAACAAGTAGTTGGCGGGCTGCAGAAAGCAGTCGGTCGTTAATCAGACTCTTTGCAGTTCTGCCTGTCTCGGTCTTGACTAATTCTCCGAAATATTTAGGCGAATAGCAGCATTTGTCGGCAAAGTAAGCTACGGTAGGCAGACCTTCACGCATCGCTTCACGGGCAATGTATTCATCGAGCAGAGAGATGAATTTCTTGACCACCGAATGATTTATTTCCTCGCGTGTGATAAACTGTCGGTCGTAGAAGCGCAGACAATAGTTCAGCAACAACTCGATGTTGGAAACGATGAGTTCGCGCGAATGCTTATCTATAGGATGCTGCAGTTCCTGCTTAATCATTGAGAGCACATCACGGAAGATGTTTACCTCGGCAGTGGATAAGTGTAATGCTTCGTTGCTTGTATAGTCGAAAAACTCGTATCGGGAGATGTTTTTGCCAAGCTGGGTGCGGTTGAGCAGGTCGGGATGGAAAGCCAATACCGTATATTTGGCAAACGGAACACCTGGAATGGGTTCTACCTTAATCGACTGTCCTGGAGCAAACGAGGTGACGGTCATCTCGTCAAAATCATATTCTGTTCTTCCGTATGACAATTTGCAGCCCTTGTTTTCCTTCAGAAAGAGGGCATAAAGTCCGTAGTGATGCACAGCCTCCTGTATAGGAGAGGCATTCTCTACACGCACAACGCTTACCAAGGGATGAAGTGTTTTCACCCCTATGAAGTCGTTAAACTCCTGTATGGTATTAAAGAATAATTCCTTCATAATCCTATGCTTTTAAATTTCTGCAAAGATACGCACATTCTCCTAAAGAGCTTATACCTGGTTTTCGGAAGATATTACCATTATCGGAGATTTATTCCATTCTTCCATATTTCATTTCCACGCCTTCCTTATCATATTGCTTGCGCTTGCCGGTTGGTGGCTCAGTAAGCGTGATGCGAACAACAGACGTGCGCGATAAGGAACGGGCGATGCTCTGGTCGAAAGCATCCATGTGTTGAGGAAGGAAACGTTCACAGATCAGTCGGAGGCCATGAATCTTCTCTGCATCCTCTGTCACGATTTCTGCCTTGCCGAATGCAATGGCTGATTTGAATTGCAGGGTGAAACTGCCGTCCTTCGGACCAACCGTAGGCACACAACGGGTTACGGCTGAAAGGCAGACCTCAGGATGAGCCTTGATTGCCTCCAGCTTCTTGCCTTCCAAGGCACCATGAAAATACCAGTTCACATCATCATCAGATGCGAGTGACAGGGGTAAACCATAAGGCTTGCCGTCTTCGTCAATAAAACTGACAGTTATATACGGAGCCTTGTGCATTACTTCCAATGCCCACCCACTATCCATTGCTCTTGATTTCTTTCTCATTTTTTAATCCTTTGTACTTAAACACTTTAACCATATCCTTGTTGCCACCCACGAGCTGGCTGCATTTATTCAACATACCAGTATCGACGAAACCGCATTTCTCCATGACCTTTCCTGATGCAGGATTTCCGGTGAAATGATCTGCCCAGATGTTATCGAAATGCTTCTTTCATTCAAATCTGATCATTTTTGCAAGTTCCATAAAATAGTCATTCGACCAAATATCCAACTCTTTGGGAATCCTGACAAAAGGCAACACGTCTGCCTTTATTTGATTCATGTCTGCCGTGGTAAGTCTTTCATTCAGTTTTTGAAGGAACGTCTCCTTGTCAAGCTCTTCGTGATTGAACTGTAAGGCTCTTTCGCACAAGTGAGTAAAGTCAAGAGGAACATTGTGGCGAACATACCATTCGAAGTCATACCAATCACGTCCCTTGACTCTGTTCTTCCAGGCACGATACACCAGTGCATGCATCTTTCCTGCAAAGAGGGCTGGCAAAGTGAAACATCGTGTCATGAAAGATTGGGGGAGCAGAAGCAACTTCTGTTCTGTTTGGAATTTCAAAGGAGGTTGAGTATCAACTTCAATCTTGATCTTAACAGATTTCTCAGTTTGGAATGTAATATCATATACATCTGTGTTGTCTTTCAGAAAGGCAGACTCCACTTTGCCAAAGTTCTTTTTGTCCTTCTTTCTGATCTCAACCTCTCTACCCACCATAGCGAATTGGTCAATGATGGGCTGAAAATAATATGTAAAATCAAAGTTTTCATTCGGAGCAAGCAGGGAAAAATCCATATCCTCAGAGAAACGCTGCAATCCATGGAATATACGCAGACATGTTCCACCATAGAAAGCTGCCTCGTTGAAAAAGCCACCATTGTAAAGACCAGAAAGAATAATCTGCTGGTTGACCTCAAAGATAGCATTGCGCTTTTGCAGTTCGGTCGTTATGTCATAGCTCGAAAGCATTTGATAGAATATCTCGTTTGTATTCATTTCCTTAAATATTTAATTAGAGTTTCTATGGATTTAGACTTTTTTCCAACCTGAGCATATCGCTCAAATATACTTATGTCCATATTTCTGAAATCATCTATTTCCATTCGGATGTCCTCCTCCAAATAGTTCTCTACATCCTTCAGGTAACGTAAATTAACCTTCGGAGAATTTGCGATTAAGTCACAGAGAGCTTTTTCTGGTGTTGCCATCAGAAAGGCGTAACTCTGCATATTGATGCTTGTAATCCCTATTGAAAAGGCTTCTCTTGACATGTTCTTATACTCAAAACGCCCGACAGGAGTATCAAAACTACGGGAGTGCTTTAGTGTCATAGACTGAGTAGTATAAACAGCTTCTGGTATTAATCCATAATAACGTAAGGCTGTCTGCATAGACACATACGAAGGAGCATAAAGATGATTGGCTATCAGTTCTGTGGATAGAGCAACACGAGACACATTTGGGGCTACCACATAAAGCCCCTTCTTGAGTCGGATAATTTTATGAGCCGCCTCAAGACTGCGTACTTTCTGATTCCCTGCTTCAATGTTTGTAAACAATGAAGCTATAGCTGAAGTACTGACTGGTATGTTACCTATATGTTCTAAATCCATTATCATGGTGCAAAAATAGTAAAATTTGGAATAGAAAACGAACTTTTACTTGCTTTTCTGTTCTATTTTTGGCTATTTTAACAAGTTGCTTAGTTAGACCGCTAAACATTGATGCAGAAATCAGGCTACATACTCCGAGTCTGAATAGTGCTCCTGTTCCATAGCATTCTCATTGCCCACATCAGAATTGCATCTTCGGCTGAGCCTTGCCAGCGAGAATGAGAATCTTCTTAGCGTTACGATAAATATGAAGCTGTCGTGAGCGAACCACGGCTGTCAACCCCTCATCATTCTGCATGGCTTGCCAGATAGGATAATATATTCCCTCAGGTTCAAACAACTTTTTTTGAAGATGCGAACAGAGGTTTGTTGTATCAATTGTCATTGCCATAATTTTCTTCAAACTATTTGATTTCAAAGATTCATGTGGAAATACGCCATCAGCGCAATCTGTATCAGGAGAATAGCAGGAATGCCGTATTTGAATTTCTTGTACATCGTCTTATGGTGCCAGACTTTCATTCCCATCCATGCCCCAATGCTTCCTCCAAACACAGCTAGCAACAAAAGCGTGGCTTCCGGAATGCGCCACTTGGCCTTCTTAGCCTTATACTTGTCAATGCCGTACACGATGAATGTAACTGCATTGATGACAAGGAGATGGTAGGCGAGGCAACTGTGTAATGTATTCATCCTTTCAACTACTTTTTTATCTCTTTAAAATCCCAATTCTACATCCTTGCCGAATGGTGCGAGCGAAAGCCCAGCCATCTTGAAATGCTGTTTCCCCCAAGGAATGCCGATAATGGTTATACATAAGAGAATGCCGAAGAACAGATGCATGATGCAAGCCCACAATCCTCCGAAAAACAGCCAGAGTAAATTCAGCGGAATGCGAATGCAACCAGTTGGACTATTCGATTCTCTTACTGTAGAACCAAAAGGCCATAGGCAGAGCAGACCAATCTTGAATGTCTGTATCGCAAAGGGAATGCCGATGATGGTACATGCAAGAGCCAGACTTCCGGTAAAATAACCGATGGCAGCTTCGAGACCTCCGAAGAGCCACCAAAGTAAGTTTCCTATTATGCGCATAAGATTATTCTTTTATATTCTTGTTAATTTCTTGCCATTCCTGATGCTCTTCCAGATGATTGGTCTTTACCAGTACGCTCTGAAAACCAAAACGCTTGCCTGCTTCGGCATTCTCGGCACGGTCATCGAAATAGAGGGTGGTGGCAGGATTCAATTCTGTCTGCTGCGTCATCTCTTCATAGATTTCGACGGATGGCTTCTCTTTCCGCATGGCGTATGAGAGGAAGATTTCATCAAACAGCTCGTCTGTGGAATATCCAAGCTGATTCATCTGATTGACCGATTTCTGCCAAAGCGTGTCGTTGATGTTGCTGAGCAGATAGACCTTGTATCGTTTCCGAAGCTTGACCAATGCCTCCAGTCTTTCCACAGGCAGATTGCCACACAGCTCTTCAAGTACTTTTTCAATATCCTCTGTTTTGGTTCCTTTGCGGCAAAGGCTCAGCATCTCTTTCAAAGTTTCTGCTTCCGCTACCAGACCATTAATATATTGGTGCATCAGTCTCTTGATCTTGCGGACATGGATTAGTCGCATGAACGCCGTAACGCCCAGGCTCTCCATGGCTTTTACAACAGAGGCATCATCAATATTCACGATGACACCTCCATAATCAAAGACGAGTGTTTCTATCTGTTTCATGCTCATTTTCTTATTGTTACAATTCTCTTATGACATGCTTGATGGCAGCTATCGGGTGATACCAAATCATTCTCGGTCCCGCCCAGCGCATCACTTTGCACATTCGTTCTTTCATCTGAGGGCGATAGCAGTGGATGGGACACTTCTTGCAAGTTGGTTTGTTATCGCCAAACTTACAGCGTTCCAGCCTTGCAGTAGCGTACTGTAGCAACTCTTGGCACCCAGGACATAATTCATTATTGCCCTCCTTCTTCCTGCAGTACAAACGTATCATCTGCTCCACAACTCGCTGCTCTTCCTTTATTCTTTTCATCTTTTTATATTAAGAATGGATCAAGCGTAGCCAGCAGTTCGGCTTTATCTACCACACCGCTTGTGCGCCACAATACTTCTCCGTTGCGGAAGAGCATCAGTGTAGGCACGGATTGGATGCGGTATTGGCTTGCTGTTACGCCATACTTATCTACATCCACCTTGATGATTCGGATGCGGTCGCCCAACACACTCTTCACCTGCTCCAGAATGGGGTGCATCGCCTTGCAAGGTTGGCACCATGTAGCAAAGAAATCGACCAGAACAAGCTGGCCACTGTTTATTACATTATTGAATGTCTCCATAATTATTTATCTATCTCTGTGAAACGATTAAAAGTTTACTGAAAACTTCATCAACATTTTCTTGGCAAGGGGAGCGTACCAGGTCTTTACCTCCTGCTCTGTAGGCGTGTGACCGCCTGGAAAATGGAAGGTTTGGTTGTAATGCTCCAGGAAGAGAGGGGCGAAATGAGCCAGGGTGTCCTGTTCACCAAATAGTCCCCACACACGATTCTTATAATATGGGGTGCAATGGTCAAACTGTACGGCTTCCAACTCCGCAAACTCCTTAATCAACGCCTCGTCAATTACCAGCCGCTGATTGCCGTCTCTTCTCGGAGCCTTGTATTCATGCTCTCCGATTCGCTCCTTCAGAAACTCCGTCATCATGAAATACGGATTGCCAAGCAGGGCAGGGATGCCCACCACCGGAGCCAGCATCTGGGCAAGGAAAGAGCCGCAGCTGTTGCCTAGAAGTAAGTCGGGCTGTTCCCGGTCGATGATGGAGCGAATCTCCTTCAGTGCCTCCTTGGGGTGCAATGGGAGGTCGGGAGTCAGCACCACCGCTGTCCCCTCAAACGCCTCTTTCAATGCCTTCGCCATCGGACAACTGCCCGTGGCGAAGAATCCGTGTAGAAAAAGTATCTTCTTCATGTGTGCAAAGATAGTGCAAAACGAAGACAATACAAAATGAATGCAAGTTCATTTATCTGAGAGAAAATAAAATAATACCCCAGTTCGGGATAATAAATAGCTTGTAAAAAGTTGGTAGTCTCATAAATATTTTGTATCTTTATAGGTGAAAATCAATTAGTTACAAAAATATTTAATATGACTACCGATTGCAAAGTTACAGAATTATTTTGTATTATAGACGAGTTTTGCAAACATTTTGATGCAGAAAATGCAGGAAATTTGCTGGAAGACAATAGCGGAGTGAAGCGTAGACGGCGTGCAGCATCGTTGTCCGACAGTGAAATCATGACGATTCTGTTGTATTTCCATTTCGGTACATTCCGCAATTTCAAGCACTACTACCTGTTCTTTATTAAGGGTACGATGAAGTCTTATTTTCCGAAAGCTGTGTCGTACAACCGCTTTGTGGAGTTGGAAAGCCGCGTGTGACGGAATACAGCTGGTGACAGGGTTGCGCGTAAACATGAGAAACAAGCTGATGCCGTTCTATGACAGAATGATGCTGCGCAAGAGATACATTATCGAAACCATTAACGACATGCTGAAGAATACGGCACAGATTGTACATTCACGCCATAGATCTGTAAGCAACTTTATCATGAACCTTATTTCTGCCTTGGGAGCATATTGTTTCTTTGATAACAAGCCAAAGGCATTGCAAGGATACTGCATCGAAGACACGAAGCAACTTACATTGTTCTAAGGACAGAATAATCTCTTTCGATTCTTTATATATAGCCCATGTCTGATGGCATGGGAAGAGAATTCATGTATCTCTCTTAACATGCAACTAATCGCTATTTTATCCCGAATTGGGGTAGTTCTTTATGGTTAATCATTTCTGCGTGCATAAGTATTCACAGATGTTGCCATCGCAGATTACTTTTGCTGCAGAAGTGTCTGAATACATTGTAGAGCAGCTTTGCTGAGTATTCTTTCGTTATAATCGTTGCCCACACCATTGTCTAAACGGACATGAACAGTTTGCCGTAGAGATATTCTTCTGATGGTGAGGGTATCGACTATTAGAAGAATAACCCTCTGGCAAAGGTACGACAAGGAGAGTCTTTCAATCCATTGCCAGAAGGTATGAAGCAAAACTAAACACTTTGCTTGATACTTTCCGTCAGTTAGGTTTGAAGGACACTCCTTCTTTCTGGCGTACTGGCTGTTGATGCCTGTTTGGACAATTCCCGCCCTAATCTTTGACTTTTCCTATTAGAATTGATTGTCTTTCAATTATTTTTCGTACTTTTGCACTCGAAACATCAAGAGCAGTCGCTTTTAGCGAACTCGCCAACCGAGCTTTTAGGAGGTTGAGGATGAAATCCTCAACTAAGCCCAAAGGGCAGCCACGGTGGCCAAGGTACGATGTGGAAGATTAAGTTAAACTTCAAAAACATCCTAACATGGAAAAGAACATTTTATCACAATTCGCTTCACAGTTCGCTGAAGCATCTCTCACTTCACTTGTTGAATCATTCAATGCACAGGTAGGAAACCGTGGTTTCAACTCTGCTCGTGCTGCACACGATCATGCTCTCATCGATGAGCTTGTTCGTCGTGGCATTGATGTGTCTGCCATTTCTGACGGACACTCAATATCTTTTGCTCATCATGTAGCTCTTGATGAAACAGCCATGAGGTTGGTTATCCAGAACTAACATTCTTCATTTATATCTCTTAATAGCTCATATTTGCCGTCTGCTCTTGGTAAATATGGGCTTTTTGCTTTATAAATTATTGTTTGCAGTTTATTATAAATAACTAAATAACAATACACTACGTGTAAATATCTATTAAAAAAATCTTAACACGTTTTAACGAAAAATTTTCGTTTTGTTATATGAAATCCCATACCTTTGCAAACGAATTTAATAAGGCGTCTTCTCATAAATTCGACAATAAATTATAAACAATACTTTGTTAAGAAATGAACAATATTAAAAAGCCTATTATTTGTACATCACCATACTTGCATACAACAAGTTTTAGCAAGGGAGTTGCACAAGATTTGTTTGCGGTTCTTGACCGCCTTGGTATTAATCACATGGAACTGAGTAACACAAATGATTTATGGTGTCGCGACTACATGCCAGTATCATTGTTTGATGATGGTTACTATGCTACATATGAATACAAACCAGATTATTTGTGGGACAAAAAATGTAACCGCAAATATATCACAAACCAAATAGATGCATGCAAAGATCTAAACATAAAAATTCCTCTTAGAATGGGATTCATTTTTGATGGAGGAAACTATGTAAGGCTTAATGGCAACAGAAACAGTACTGTATTCATGACGGATAAGATACTGATGGAGAATTCGTATTGGCCATTACATGAGTTGATACAAAGACTTCACTTATCTCTTGCTGCAGATATTGTCCTTCTTCCATGGGATATGGATGAGTCCTATGGTCATACTGATGGAATGGTTGCTCCTTTACCAGATGGCAGACTTCTCATTAACAATTATTGCCAGACAGCAAAAGGCAAAAAGAAAGACTACTACAAACGTTTATTAAAAATGATTGATGGACACTTTCCCTTTGTGGAACTGTCATACGACTGCAAACTTGAAGAAGATTCGTGGTGTTACCTGAATTTTCTGAAAGTTCCAGGTGCTGTACTGCTTCCTTGCTTGGCAAAGGATGCAAAGTGCGACAATGACCAAGCTGCCATAGCTAAGTTTAGTGAACTCTTTCCAGATGATGAAATCATTCCAATTTATGCTAAACCTCTTATCGAACGAGGGGGAGGATTACATTGTGTAACTTGGGAGTATTTCCCGTACAACAATAGATGTATGTCTTAATACATAGTAAAAAGTAGATTGCTTGTAGTATTTCAAACAATCTACTTTTTTTTAGAGTATTACTAAACGATGATAACTCCATTGTCTTGTACACTTCTTGTATTTCTTTCCAGAATATGAGAAGTAAAGAGTTTTTTTTGAATCTTGCAGATTCTTGTAGTCTTCGTTACTTATCTCGTCCTTAACATATTTGTTATTCTCTATATGGTATGAAGCCACATTTTTGCGTTCTGTTGTAGTAACGCTATATTCGATGGCTGACTGTTCTGTTACCCAATTGATGGATATGCCATCAAATACAGATAATCCCATTAGCATGTCCTCATAGATATATGTTGAACGACATTCTGATTTGTCTTTTATCCAGGCTCCATCTTTGAGGGAATACACGTCATATTCCCTTATAAGAAAGGATGCTCGATATTCATCCTTCTTTTCGAAGGTCACATCCAAGCCAGAAACGTGAAAGTTAAATGAACCGAAGGGATAATAATCAACTTGTCCCTTATTATTGAGGTTAGTATGGTACATAATTGGATCCTCCAATCCACCTTCTACTTCTTCGTGATAATAGAACTCAATAACGGTAGGGTAGATGCGTCGGCTTCCATTAACCTCAAAATAGCCTGTGTTGAATATTCTTTTCGCTACCTCGGAGAATTGTTTTGATAATTCTTCTTGTTTCACCGATTCCAATTTAATGTCAGATACGCCATTGAAACCAGCAAGCGCTTCATATAATGTATTTTTATCCATAGTCGCTATTTTGTTATTTCAAAAATATGTGCTTTATTAATCTTACTATAACTATCATCAAGGATTGCTCCATTTGAGAATACAATGCCTTCTTGCTTTTCTGTGCCATAAGCATCGTGTGCGTGACCAAACAAATGGTATTTAGGCTTAATCTCAAACACTCTATTCCGAAGAGGTGCATTGCCCCAATGGGTTCCTGACGATTGATCAAGTATCATTATTGGCGGTTCATGTGTGACAAGTACGTCTATTCCGCTTGGAAGAAGTTCTTCCGAATGATTGTACGCCAGTCCAAAGAATTTCATGCCCTCAATATCACATCCTCGATCCTGGAGGAAATGGACGTTCTCTGGGAGGTCTTCTATGCCTTCAGCATCCCATAGACAGAGGTCATGGTTTCCTGTGACGAATATCTTGTGTTTATATGGCAGTTCTATGAACCAGTTTAAGAAGTCGAGAGTTTCTTCCTCTGTGCCTTGTTCTGTGAAGTCGCCACAATGAATGACAACATCAGCTTCAGGAAGGTTAGTCAGCTCATTATGCCTATTGTGAGTGTCGGAGATTTGTAATATTCGCATTTATTTTTCTAACACCTTGTTTGTCGTACCGTCTGAATATAGTATAATATTAATCCCCTTTTGTGGACTGTTCAGTTTATTTCCATTTACATCATAAGGAGCGACTTCTTTTCTGTTAGCCAATGACTTATCAGCTTTTACCATTTGGATGGCATTCGCTTTAGAGTCATACTCATAAATGAAATAATGGTAATAACCTGGCTCTACCTCCTTGGAGGAAATATCATACTCGACAGTACTATACGGATCACAATCTTGAATAACATTTTTAGGATACATGTAGTAAGCAGTCACAATCACATAGGTTTTATCTTTAACATCTATTGCTTGACAAAATCCACTTGATATGTAGTATGGTGGTTCTATTTTACACAAAATATTGCCATCTCAATCTACCATGTTGAATTCTGTCGTTAAAGCGGTATAATAATGACTGACACGGTTTAATTGACCAGCGATACCCGTATAGCTATCACTAAATGTTGAAACTGAGTGAGACCTTAGAAAAACCTGATCCACGTTCCTTAGATAATAAAGAGTATTTGCCTCTCCATTATAGAATTTGTTATAATTTTCAGTCCAAATGCTATAGTAATATTTTGCCGATTTTTTTGAATATTCAGTTTTCTCCCAAGCAGTGGTGGTATATTTTTCTCTGTTGCTATCATATTGGTAGCCTCTGGTCAAGTAATAATAACCCGTATTAAGTTCCTCTTGCCCAGCATTGTGGTTTTCTAACGTGTTTCACTTCTCGTCATACACATTGCTTATGCCGTTGCCATAGCCAAAGATTTTTGTCTGTCCATCGATTGATTGAAAATTATAGAATGCTCTTTCTGTCTCAGGAACTATCGTCTTAAATACCTGATCAATGATTGATTGAGCATGTGCAATCGTGGAACAAAAGAGAGCCAATAAAATAATTCTTGTCTTCATATTCGTTCTGTATTATTGTTTTATATTTCATGCAACACATTATAGGTCATAGAGTTCGCGTACTCGTTCATCCAAACTGTAGTTAATGAACAACCCTTGATATGTTAGTATGTTCTTTCCCACCTTGAAGGTTTGTGGTTGTGATTCTATTTCTTCTAATGCATCTACAAGTTGCTTGTGTATGTCTTCATAATCTCCGAAGAAGTCATTCGGCTTGTATATGTCTGGACGGAAGTCATATAATATTTCTCCAAGGTAGATGAGTTTACTCTCATCTTTGCAATTCTTCATTCCCAGGTAGTGTGAGATCATTTGTTTTATTCCTTGCCAATAACGAGCTGGCCGTTTGTTGTTGGTTTGGACCAATGTTATCTTATCACTTCCTATGTTAATATCCAAGTCTTCTATCTTACCTTGCAGCTTAGAATATATTGAATTATAATCATCCGTGTATGAGAAGGACGTATTTCCCCTCTGGTTAACATACTCTGAAAATTTGGACTCTAAATATAATGAGACAGACTTACCTTCACATGTTCCTGTGAGCTTTACGTCAATATGGGATGAATAATTCCTGCCCCTTATATTCTTTCCGATGATGTTAGACACTTCAAATTCACTCGTAGTAAATTTACAGGTTTTGCCTTCAATCTCTACAGAAAGTGGATTGTCTTTACTAACATTGTAAAAACACAGTAATGCGAGGAGTGAAGATGAGTGGAATACGTTGAGCTCTTTCCATTCCTGACCTGCACCATTTATAGCTTGGTTAAACTTTTCGTCAAAAGAACTGTTAGTGATTCCGAAGACATCCTTTATTGTCTGAAGCAAACGCTCCTTGTATTCTTCTGTTTTGGAAGGCTTCATTCCAACTTCAAAACAAAAAGAGTTTTCCGAAACCTTATTCCGGAAAGGAGTATTCACAATCCGACCTTCCTTCTTTAGTCTTTGAAACAGATCGATCTTTTCAAAATGATTTGTATAGATGATATTTGCCATATCTTACAATATCCTTAATTCCGCAACACTTTGATTTAACTTTGTTTATAAGTTCCTAAGCAACAAAAAGTTGCTCAGGATTTTGCCATGTCAGATTTTTCACTTGTCTTAGTGTTGTAATTCAAAACAAACGTAAATCGTAACAAGACATGGCAAAGGTACAAATAAAATCCGAACAACTCACACCTTTTGGAGGAATTTTTTCAATCATGGAGCAATTTGACTCCATGCTTTCACCTATTATCGACCGGACACTTGGTCAGAGATGCCGCAGTATCATCGGCTATAAGTATAGCGAGATTGTCCGTTTGCTGATGAGCGTGTACTTCTGTGGAGGCTCATGCGTGGAGGATGTAACATCGCATCTAATGCGTCATCTCTCGTATCATCCGACCTTGCGCACATGCAGCTCAGATACCATCCTCAGAGCCATCAAGGAACTGACACAGGAAAACATCTCATATACTTCCGATAAGGGCAAGACCTATGATTTCAATACGGCAGACAAGCTCAACGCCTTGCTTATAAAAGCCTTGGTTTCCACCGGTGAACTGAATGAGGTGGAATCCTATGATGTTGATTTCGACCATCAGTTCCTTGAAACAGAGAAGTATGATGCCAAACCGACATACAAGAAGTTCCTCGGTTACAGACCTGGCGTATATGTCATCGGTGAGAAGATTGTCTATATTGAGAACAGCGATGGAAACACAAATGTGCGCTTTTATCAGGCTGAGACCCACAAGAGATTCTTTGCCCTACTGGAAGCCAACTGCATCCGTGTGAATCGCTTCAGAGCCGACTGTGGTTCGTGCTCGAAGGAAATTGTCAGTGAGATAGAGAAGCATTGCACGCACTTCTACATCCGCGCCAACAGATGCAGTTCGCTCTACGATGACTTGTTTGCACTGAGGGGATGGAAGACGGAGGAAATCAACGGCATCCAGTTTGAACTCAATTCCATTCTCGTTGAGAAATGGGAAGGCAAGTGCTATCGTCTTGTCATTCAGAGACAAAAGCGCATGGATGGAGAGCTTGACTTGTGGGAAGGTGAATACACCTACAGATGCATTCTTACCAACGATTACGACTCATCAACAAGAGACATCGTCGAATTTTACAACAAGCGTGGGGGCAAAGAGCGTATATTCGATGATATGAACAACGGATTCGGCTGGAACAGGCTCCCCAAGTCGTTCATGGCAGAGAACACCGTATTCCTTCTGCTTACGGCATTGATACACAATTTCTATAAGACCATCATTAGCAAGCTTGACAACAAGGCTTTCGGGCTCAAGGAAACGAGTCGCATAAAGGCTTTCGTCTTCAGCTTCATCTCCGTACCTGCCAAGTGGATCATGACAGCAAGGCAATACGTGCTGAATATCTATACTGAAAATCGGGCTTATGTAAGACCTTTCAAAACTGGATTCGGATAAAATCCGTTCCTTATGGTTTTAATCTGCGTATTACCTCAAGTCGCATTGTGGGGGATGGGGAAGGTGTGCACAAATCGGACAAAATTCACGCTCATACTATCATGATGCATAGTGTTCAAGCTCTTTACTGCAATTGAGATTGCTTGCGGATTTGAGGAATATTATAATTCTGCATCTGCTTCCTTGTGTATGCAGATAACTTCCTTTGGTTTAACGATTTTGATGACTTTTTCGATTGTCTGGCGGTCGGCATGACCTGAGGTGTGTATATCCACTATATTGTGGAACATTTCGCGGAACTGCTTGTACTTCGGGTTGGCTTTCACCTGCTCTGGATCCTTGTAGTAACCATTCCATGATGAGTAGATGAGAAGTGTTTCTTCCTGGGGAAGCTTGTCGAGCAATCCTTTTACACGTTCCATCTGCGATGTACCTACTACCATTGTCATACCAGTCTGCTTCAGTTTCTTCAGCAGTCGATCATTGTAGAACAATGGTTCGAATGAGAACAAACCTTTTGATGCTTTTGCTTCGCGCTCTGTGTAGTATGCCATCGTCTTCTTCATAAACAAAGACCAAATGCATAGTGGTTTGGCTGCATCGATAGAAGCCTGTTTGATAGCTGCAAGTCTCTCAATGTCTGTAGCAGATGCAAGGACGAAGACGTACTTGAAGGCTTTCATCACATTCTGCATCTTGTACGATACAACATGCTCATGGATGCACTTGTCTTCACGCTTCAGCATTGTTCCTTCGGTAACAAGCACATCGATGTCTGTGGCATATCTCTTCAGTGTTGGAATCAGCCCTTTACCCATGTAACCATGCTCGCGATAGTCACCCATGTGCCAAATACGCTTGCCGTCTGCTTCGATGAGGAACATGTGGGAGTCATAGATGCTATGGCAGTTGAAGAAAGGTGTAACCTTGATGTCGCCAATGCTAATGCTTTCTGGAGCTTTGCGTGACGAAGTGCGTTGCCATACCTCAATCTTGTTGAGCAACTTACATTTGTTGTCAGCGGATATGAGTCTATTCAATGCATCGCTATACTCCTGCGAGTCACATTCATTTTCGAGGAGTTCGTTAACTTTTAGGTCTGCGCCCTCGTAAAGAACGTCGTACTTTATCTCCAGCAATCCCTTGGTTCCTTCACTCATGTACTGAGGAACATCTTCAGGAATGTATTCAAACAATCCGACATGATCCTCATGACCATGGGTGTAGAATACGGCTTCATGCTGCTTCTTGTTGTGGGCAAATATCTCCGTCACCATTGCTTCGTCCTCTTCGGGAGTAGTTGGATCGCCGTTGCCAGGCAGGTTCTGACCAAAGTCGATGAAAACTCGGGAGGTTTCCGTGGAAATCTCCGTTATACAACCTCCGATTTGGTCGAGTCCTCTATGTATTTTTATCTTCATTGATGTTTCTGTAAAAAATGAATAAAGGCACTTAGAAGTTCGTCATCAGTAGCATACTTCTCCATTCTGTTTACTATGTCTGAGAATGTTATTGAATCAAAACCGTTGTCCGAAATCTTGATAGAATCAGGAAAATCGCAATTTGGCAATATGTATATTACATTTCCCTTCGTTTGACATTCTTCCAAATGGTTCTCGGTTATGTACTCTGACAGGTATCTGTACTTCCTGCCACTGCGCCCAGCTCTTTTTTTCTTCGCAAAAGAGAAGAGGTCTTCTAGTGAAGTCTCATGCTTGAACTTGCCGTAATAGTCTATCTGGTCATCGTCAACAGAATGTGTGTCTGTCTTCAACTCAATTGCATGGACACATTTCTTTGTTATATTGAATACTAGATAATCTATATTGGTACACTCATTATTGGACTTGTTCTTTTGAAGTGGAAATTCTGGCACAAGAATCAGTTGATCCTCCTCTGCGAAAAGGTCGCTACGGCATTCCTTCAGAATGTCTTCCATATACAAGCCAAAGAAAACGTCAAGCCTTCTTTCTGCCTGATATTTCGGGAGCCCAATCCATATATCCAGATTATTGAACAACTGGGCTATTCTTTCTTTTGTCTTCATATTCATCTATTACATTTATGATGACGCTTACGTCTATGTTACACTTAAAAGCACTATCAACATCTGACTTTATATCTTGGAGTATTTCATCCATATGTCCGTCTATACTATCATAACCATAAGATTCAGTATCTTCAACTATTGATTTATAGTCTTCCAATATCCATTGGGTTTGCTGATATGTTGTATTACCTTTTGCCATCTTCCTATTCATCACTCCAGAGACTCACATCATTTCTTGTATATTGTCTGTCCATTGCTTCGTATTTTGAAGATAAGACTTTGCCTTCTCCGCAGACAACGGATATTCTGATTCTGGAATCTCCACATAATGCTCTATGTCTGTCAATATGAAATAGAAGCTGTGCTCCATTGGCCATAAGGTGAGCATTATTTCATCTTCCAATGCTTTTACGCAATCATCCGACAGATAAGGGTAAAACATGTTGCCGACCTTTCGTCTTTCCCTTTGGATTGCAAGTGCTGCTTCCCGCAATTCTTCAGGGAGTTCACCTATGCAGGTTTGTACTATGTTCATCCTTATAGTTATTATTCGTTACCGTTGTGCTCGCTTATTGCTTGCTGAATTGCTTGTCTGATGTACCAGACTGCATAGGAGATAAACTTGAACTTCCTGCTTGGATCGAACTTCTTGCTTGCTATCTTCAAACCTTCTTTGCCAGCTTCCACAAGTTCCTCCATGGAAAGACCTCTGTCCTGGTACTGCTTTGCTACACTTACCACGAAACGAAGATTAGCTTCATAAAGGCGGTTCATAGCATCTTCATCTCCTTTCTGAACACGCTTGGCAAGCTTGACTTCTTCATCGATGGTGAGGAGGGGATGCTTGGATGCGTCCTGAAGGAATGACTCTACTGACTGGCTCTTGCGGATTGTAATGTTCTTGTTCATATGATTAAAATTAGAGTTGTTCTATATTATATATACGAATGAGAATTGAAATTTCCCGCAAAATTATAGCTTAGGTCTGCAAAACCTCTGCATACCTGCGATTTTTTTTTGAAAAAATGCAGTTTTAGCCAGTAATTTGCATCATATAGACTTCTTCAGGGCGGCTATGATCTCTCTCTTGAAGTCGCCAATCAGCTTAAAGTAAGGACTGCCAAATCTGCTTTCTATACAGAGTGGCTTGACAAACTTTACTCTTTCGGCTTTCCATGTATGAGCACAGAAATCTTCGCCTTGGGATATTTCAACATTATCTGCCGTGATGACATAATACCCTTCAACTTCATTTCCGTGTACGAAAAGCATTATATCGCCTTTGGTTACGTTCTTGTAGTAGTTCCAGACGGCAATGATTCTTTGCTCTGGAGCATCATAATCAAGCAGCTCTTTTCGTTCTTCCTTGTAAGATTGAAGATACGTCTTGTAGTTATAGTTCTGAATGTTGCTTATCGTATCTAATGAAAATGGTGTTTCTGTACCCACAGGGTCATAGGAATACACAACCGTTGCTTCTCCATCCAACATGGCTTTATGAGGGCAGTATTTACGGTTAAGAATCCAAATTCGACTACCGTCTGGATTCATCAGTTTATCTAATAGCCTTTCCATTTTGTTTATTCGTAATTTTGTATGGTTGCTAATAATCTGTTTTTTATCTCTGATCTTAATTCTTCTGGTTCCAAAACTTTTACTTTCTCGCCCATAGCCAGGAGGTGGGTACTGAGCTCAGGGGTTAAGCAAAGTTTGTACTGGAAGTCGCTGTACTCCTCGTGTATTGTCTTGCTCTCTTTTTGGGTATGGTGCAAGGGAAGGGTACGCATATATTCCACATGTTTGCCAAAGGCTCTGACAACAACTTTCTGGGGTTTCTGATTCTCGTTGACAAAGATGCCTACGGTGTTTGCATAGTACTCTTCTGCGTCAAAATCGTCAGGTAGAACAAAAGTCTCTGTGCCGATGGTCAGCTCAAGGGTTCTGTCAAGGGCGATATTCCTTATTCCTTCCTTTTCCTTTATATAGCCGACAACATACCATCTTTGATTATATACCTTCATAGCATAAGGGTGCATGTGGTATGTTGACCGATGACCATAGAAAGACTGATAGTCAACTTCAAGTTCCTTGCTTTGTAGCATGGCATCAATCACAGTCTGAAGATATTCTGTTCCATGAGGTATCTCCTCAAACAGAATACGATCCTTCATGTTGTGACCTGCCTCGATCATGTTGGATAGGGTAAAAGAGTTAAGCAGCCACTTCTTTGTCATGTCCTTACGAAGCGGTTCCATGGTAGATACATAGTACTCATAGGTCGAGGTATCACATTTGATCTCTATTTCAAAGAGGTCAAAGATAGCATCCCTGTGTGTATGGAACGTTCGCAAAGCAAGAGGCTTTCCATCGCTTAAACGACTATTGTCCCATCGATTGCTGATTTCCTCGAAGGTCAACCTCTTATGCTGGATAAGGGTATTCAGCAACCAGATGTAGCGGTTAAATGTTCTGCTTATCATATTTATATATAATAATGTGTATATGAGTCGTAATCGAATTGTGCTACAAAGGTACTAAACAAGTATGCAAAAACACTGCATACCTCCGAAAAATCTTCAAAATTTATATTTTTTTGTGGGTTATGCAGCATAATTGCATAGCTGGAGACTACTTTTGCACCCAATTACTAATAAATCATATTATTATGGCAAAGAATAAGAATCAGAAACGTAAAGATGCAATTTCATTAAAGAATGCTCAGGAAGCCCTTCGTTTCCAGGTGCAATGGGGCTTGAAGAAACTCGGTGTGGCAGAAGGTGGCGTACTATATAAACTCGCCATTGTTGAGTTGGAATACATCGCAGAGTTGGGACTTACTCAGGATCTTCTCACTATGAAGAAACTGATTGATGGGGTAGAACAGAAGTTCGGTGCATCGGTTACAGCAGACAAAGCTCCATTTGCTCAGAGCATCGTGTGTATAGCATTAGGTATTGCCAGGGTTAGCGACGTTTCAAACATTGGCTTGCCGATGAACTGGGCAGATGCAATAGCACAGAAGCTTCTACCAGTCTATTTCTCAGACACTGTACGAAACAATGCTGTTGCCTGGGCAAAGCAAAACGGCTTTAACACATCAACCTATCTGGGTAAGCCGATAGCAAAATTCAGTAACATTTATCTTATAATAGACAGGACAATAGAAGCATGAAACGTATGACACAGGAAAAGGCAGAGCAGTTGATCAAACTTGCCTCTGCCAACATAGACTTCAGTCAGCTACCACTTGATGACAGTTCTACATATCGTATCTTTCAGGAAGCTGATACTGATGGTATATATATGATGGAATCGGAATGGGACAGATATGATCTTCTCAAGATTAAACCATCTAACTTTGATGAACTTGCAGCAGCCATTGCTTTCAGTCATGGACTGGCAATCAATCCCTACATCTATACTTACATGAAGATTCTGAAGGTGCATCCATTTACTTATCCTCGTTTTACAGAACTCGAAAAGGTAAACTCAATCCTCAGCGATACACATGGTATATTGCTGTGGAAGGAGCAGAAGGAGGATATTCTAGAGTATTTTGACTCCATGTCAGAACTTGAACGCGAGCAAAACAAGAATGCCATTAAGATTGTGTTACATGAGATAGAGCTTCGTGGACATTCATTGAGTAATCGAAAGTTCTTTAGAAATAGAGCATTGATCTGTTATAAACTGGCATACATCAAGGCGCATATGCCTGAGGATTTTTGTTATTATCATTCTAAACTCTGTACTATATAATCATACAGACATACAAATTGACTTTTTTCTCCCGATAGTTGCTCATATCTGTGTACAATTACACAGGTATGGGCATTTTTTCTTTGTAAACACTAATTTTATGAATAATGTAATACGATATTCAATTAAAATAAGTACCTTTGCACCTAAATTTGATTTATATGGCAGAAAAGAATATAAAATCAGGTCGAGGCGGTGCAAGACCTGGAGCTGGAAGACCTCGTAAACAGGAGGGAAGTAAACTGTACACATTCCGAGCTTCAGGAGAAATTGCCAGATTCCTCGATGCTCAGGAGCAAAGGACGGAGTTCATCAAGGAGTGTATCGGTCGTTCCATGATGGAATCTGAGCCCGACTTCTCCCAGATTGGTACAGCCTATCCTGCAACGAAGGTCAAGGAAATGAAGATGCATTTCTTTGACGTTGGCATTGTTGCCGGCTTTCCTATTCCTTTGGATAACGACGAGAAAGCTCAGAGCATTGAACTCCTGCAGATGCTTTGTCCTTATCCCGAATCATCGTACCTCATTCGTGTTGAGGGTAACTCGATGATTGACGCTGACATCTATTCTGGTGACATAGTCATCGTGGATAAGAGCAATCGTAATCCTTCTCCAAGTGAGGTTGCCGTCTGTGAACAGAACGGCGAATACACTTTGAAGCGTTTTGAGAAACGTGATGGAGTAGGATGGCTGATACCTGCCAATCCCGATTATCCTGAGATAAAGGTTACTGAAGATGATGATTTCAGTATCTGGGGAACTGTTACTTACATCATCCACAAGCCACATAACAAATAAATGTACTCTCTCGTTGACTGCAACTCTTTCTTCTGTTCTGTGGAAAAGGTCTTCCATCCTGGACTTGAAGGTAAACCCGTCTGTGTTCTCTCGAACAACGATGGGTGCATTGTTGCGTTGACTCCAGAGGCAAAGGCAATAGTAGGTAATTCCATATTCCTTCTTGTTTGGTATCTTGTGACGTGAGACAAAAGTACGTCTTGCCACAACGGTTGAGTTGAGCACCTGGTCAACTTGTTCACCAGTCAGCCACTCTGCTGTTTCATCACCTTGGAGTTCCAGACTTGCCTCATTCTTGCCAAACAATGCTTCTATTGCTTTTAGTTCATAGAAGTTAACATGCTTAACGGTTATCTTTGGCGTGTTGGCAGTGCGTGTTCTGTTATGCACATAGTGCACTGTGACCTTGAATCTCTTGGCCACCTGTTCTGCAGTAATATAGTCCTCTGGCACCTCGAACTTTTCAGGATCTCGATTGAAGAGTGCTTCTATGGCTTCCTCATTGTAGTAGTTGAAATGCTTTATCACGAGCTTCGGAACTTTGCCTTCTCTGGTCTTGGCAGTAACATGTTTCTGTGAAACTCCGTACTTTTCCGCTATCTGTGCAACTGAGAGGTAGCCTTCTGGGACAACGCATGTTTTTGGCTGTTGTTCTCTGCGTTCTTTCTCCTTTGCGAGAGAGTTGGTTTCCATACGCTCTTTGATGATGCGGTCAAAGACCATTCTCTCTACCAGCGTAAAGCGACCGTGCTTATGGTTTGGTATATCATAGTTGTGGATGTAATAACTTACCTGATCTTTGCTGAAGCTGTATTTCTCCATGATTTCACTATAGGTATAGTAATTCGGATCAACCTTCTCTTGTTCACCTTTGAACGTATCGACATGAACCTTGGAGTAGTAAACGCTTCTTCCTTGAGTGATGCGAGGAATCTTGTTTCGCTGGACAAAGGAGAGAACTGCTTGGTGGCTCATCTGGAATTTCTCCTCCAACTGATCTATTGTATAATAGTCTCTCCTGTCAAACTCTGCTATAAGCTCGGCAAAGTGAAGGTCAACAAGGGCTTTATCAAAGTAGGTGTTCCTGCCTTGATAAATCTTTGGGATGTTAAATTTCTCAATCCTGGTTCTGATAGCTTTCTTTGAACATTTGAACTTTTCTTCAATCTGCCTCATGGTATAGTATTCATGCTTTTGCTTCATCTTAGGGTCAAGCGAACGTGTTTTGTATTCAGGTGGATTGTCAAACAAAAATTCAATGTCCTTTCTTCTAATGATGGTTTTCCCACGCATCTGAACGGCTTTGATCGTACCTTCGCGCATGTTCCTATAGAAAGTAGCTCTGCTTATTCCGAGAAGCTTTGCTCCTTCAGTAGGAGTTAGAAATTCCTTAGCCGTTGAAGTTGGCTTCACGACTCGTGGTGATGGGGTTGGATGTTGTGCCTGGTACTCTGCTATCTGCTTTTCCCTGATCTTGCTTTTGTAGTCCTTGTTATTGCACGAAGCTGAGCAATAGATTGTGGTCATCTTATGCGCAATAAAGGAACATCCGCAGTACTGGCATTGCTTTTTAATCTCCATTGTATTACAAACGTTGGTGCTATTTATTTCTCCTAAAGTGTATCATTGTGTCTCACCACGTCTCATGGCGTCTCACGGTTGTACCCTCAATGTCATTTGGCATTTTCTCACAGCGTCTCACGCTTGTGTCTTCAATGTCAAAAGGGAGTGACTGAGAAAGCCGTTTCGAGTGTCGCGGTAGAAAGACGATACAAAATTAGTTGGAATATTTCGGAATAGCAAATTGTTCGTTCAAAGTGTTAAAAAACAAAAGTGCCTCAAAATGAGGCACTTATTCATAAATATTCCGTAATGTTCAAGTTTGTTCAAACAGGGCTACTTGCCGATGCAGAATGTAAAATCTGCAAATATAAGTAATTGATAATCAGTACATGTACCTCCAATTACGGGGGACAGATACTATGCCGAGGGACGGAGGAGGGACGGAAAATATACAAACATCTGCAAATGAAGCTGCCGTCAAAAATAAAATATACAAACATCTGCAAAGACGTTTTTCCAGTTCTTCGTATATTCACATTCGTTAACACGAATTTTTGCAGATTCCTGCAATAGCTGAAAATGGTGTGAAGAGTAACCTCCAATTTTAGCTTCTTTAGGTACATTTATCTTTGCAGTTCTTTGTATATCTTTATAATCTTGGTAAAAATCGGTTTTTCTATTGTAGTAAAATTGGTTTATTAAAAAGTGTTAACCCTTGTTTGCCTTAGGCTATAACGTGTTATTTCTTTTCTTCTAATCTTTGATCCTGACCATTCGGCATGACATTAATAGTACTCGGAAGATATAAGATTTAGTTAAGCTTATAGATATTTAATATGGGATTAAACTAAACCAAGCTCAGAAATTAATCCTGGCTATCGACCTCTTTTTCTTTTGATGGCAATTGTATCTCTGTTTATAGTTTTTTGCACGTTTTTTACTCTTAAATTCGCTAAAAATACGAATTTGGAGATAAATTTATATAAAAATAGCCGTTATTTGAGGAAAATGTTTGGTTGAATAAAATAAAAAGAGTATATTTGCAACAAATTTAGGCTGGTATTCATAAAATAAACGAAGATGGCTACAAAAATACAGCAAATATTAGAGACGGCACCCAATGAATCGGTCTTGTTTGGTTCGTGGCTTTCAAGTCAAGGATTGGATGCACGTGGTCAGTATGCTTATATGAAAAGTGGATGGCTTGACCGTATTTCGAAAGGAGTTTATAAGATACACGGGACAGAACCAAGCCTGTTTGCTGCTGTATCGTCATACAACACTCAACTTAGTAAGAGTTGTGTTGTAGGTGCATATACAGCTTTGGAACTCCGCGGATACTCCCATTACCTGTTAATGGGGAAACCTATGGCTTATCTGTTTACAGACAAAAGCAACAAGTTACCTTCATGGTTACTAAAAGAGGAGTGGGATATGACTATAAAATATATGACTACCTCTTTTCTGGGTGATGAGCTGTTGGGGGTAGAAACCATGACAATCAATCAACATGATTTGCTGGTGTCATCTCCAGAGCGTGCCATGTTGGAGTGTTTGAACTTGCCGGATGCATCATCATCTTTGCTCGATATCTATTATATCATGGAGGGCTTGACGACATTGCGTCCCAAGTTGGTTCAGACATTACTGGAGGCTTGCACGTCACAGAAAGTGAAACGACTGTTCTTATATATGGCAGAAAAGGCTGGCCACACCTGGTATAAGGCTTTGAAACTGGAGAATATTAATCTTGGCACATCCAGGTTTATGATTACTCCAATAGGAAAGTACATCAATAAGTATAATATGACAATATCTAAAGAACTAGCAGAATATGAATAATTTGACGTTATCAATAACTACTATAGGTGATTTACTCCTTCGTCAAACCATAACTATAACGGATAACGGGGAGCCAATCAAAGGCGTAAAATTGTGTGTGCCTATTTATCAACGTCCATACAAATGGACTGCTCGTAATGCCATTCAATTGCTTGATGATATTATTGATGCAAAGAATAGCAACAAAGAAAGATACAGAGTCGGCACACTTATCCTTCATAAAGCAAAGGGTAAGAACCTATATGATATTGTTGATGGTCAGCAACGAACAATAACTTTCTCACTTCTTCTAACAGCATTAGGAGAAAAAGGTATAGAGTTCTTGCAACAGAAGATATATGATAATGAACACAATAACCATAACATTGCTAACAATTATAATGCACTTTACCGAAGGGTTGGATTAAAATCTGAGGAAAGCGAGTCAGCTATAGAACATCAACGAGAAATGGAACGTCTTAAGGAGTACATTGAGAATAGGTGTGAGTTGATAGTTGTGATAACCTCCGATGTATCAGAAGCGTTCCAATTCTTTGATTCTCAAAATGCTCGAGGTAAGGCTCTTTACCCTCATGATTTACTGAAAGCGTACCATCTTCGTGAAATGAATGACATTAGTGATGAAGAAACAGAAAAGATGGTAAAGGATTGGGAACAGGTCTCACAAAGTGGTTTAGCCGATTTCTTTGGTAATTATCTATATCGTATTAAAGAATGGGTAAGTGGCAACAAAGCCAATGTCTTAAATGAGCATAATATCCAGATGTTCAAAGGTATTACACGTTCTGCAAGGACACCTTATGCCCAATTCTATAAGAGTGCCTATTGCTATGCTGACATGGTTAACTCTTCTGCTATGCCTTTTGTTTCGGGAACTCGAAATGTAAATGCGTTCCAGCTGAACACACCAATAATTGCAGGCAAGCCATTCTTTGAATATACAAAACACTACTATAATATACTCAAGGATATACAGAACAACAATAAGTATGAGGGGTTCTATATCAACGATAATATTATAGTTAAAACTCTGGATCGATATTTCAAAAAAGGTATAGGTAATGGCATAGCACGTCTGATGTTTGATACCTCTGTTCTACTTTATGTTGATAGATTTTGTCCAGAAACATATCCGACGAAAGAAGATATGGAACTATTTGAACAATTTGTTATATATGCGTTTATATGGGCTTATTCATTGAGAGCGCAATACACTAACCTCGGCTGGCTTTCTGCACAGAATTATATTATGGGGTGGAGTGATAAAATTAATACATTCAATATGTATAAGCTGATTGCTAAACAAGATACGCCAGCCTCTTTACTAAGTGCTTTGGCAGATAAACTTAATCCGCTTTCTAATGAGGACATTAAAGATGGTTGGGCGCAGGAATGCTGTGAGTATAGTGGCAATGGTGAAATATTGAAGAATCTTAAGGATGAAAAAGATGGTGTGTATAAAAACTATCTGTATTTCTTCCAATTAAATGGTTTCTATAAATAATAATGGCTATGAAAGATTTGAAAACTATTCTTGAAGAATGTTCGATTAACGACATCTATTTCTCGAACAGAGGGACATCTATCTTATACAAAATACCTATCTATCAGCGTAATTATGCTTGGGAACGTGAAGAAATACGTGCTTTGATAAATGATGTATATGATTCGATGACGAAGTCAGTTTACTATATCGGTACTCTTGTCACATACAAGCGTGACGAGAATATCTATGAAGTTATTGATGGTCAACAGCGTCTGACAACAATTTACATTATCTTGAAGGCTTTGGGTATTGAAACGATTGGAAACCATCTTACTTATTCTGCAAGAAAGATTTCTGCTACGACAATAGAGAAAATGCCTAAGTTTAGTGAAGAAAAAGATCAGGGTATTGTTGACGGATTCAATTATGCAAAGGAAGCACTCAAAGACATTGTTGGCGAAAAGAAGGCTGACATGGAAGCATTCCAGGATTTTTTCTTGAACAAGGTACATATCATTCACTATCGTGTGCCGAAAGATGTGGATTTAAATCACTATTTTGAGGTTATGAACTCTCGTGGTGAGCAGTTAGAAAAGCATGAGATAATAAAAGCTAAACTCAGCAATCAATTAACAGGTGATGACGACGCGATGCAGAAGTTTAGTCGTATATGGGAGGCTTGTAGCGACATGGGTTTCTATATTCAACAGAAACTTCCTGATATAAATGTCTTTGGTAAAACTATGGAAGATTTTGTTATAGAGTCTTTCGACGAGTTCCCTAGTTCTAATGTAGGCTCATCTTCGTCATTAGGTATGAAAACTATTTCAGAACTTTTATATTCACCTATAAGAATGATAGATAAATATGGAGAATTTGACAATAACGATCATTTCCAACCGATAATAGACTTTCCGAATTTTCTATTGATTGTCTTGAAAATTACAAGGTCGTGGAATGAAGATGATTTCGATCCTTTGAGTTTTACGCTTGACGATAAAGAACTCATTAAGGAGTTCGAGAAGGTAAATCTTACCCCAGAGTTCGTTAAGGACTTTGCATACAATCTCCTCTTGGCTAAATATTTTCTTGATAATTATGTGATTCATCATGCAAATGGAGAAGACAGAGTCTTAGAGAATCCCTGGAAGTTGCAATATTATTATAAGAAAGGTAATAAGGCTGCTTATCTAAAGGATTTGTATGAGGATAGAAAAGCACAACAAAACGAAGTAATCCAATTACTTTCCATGTTTGAAGTCGCTTTCACACCCAAACAAAGAAAGAACTATATGTTCTATTGTTTATACCATTTGTTCGAGGATTGTGACCTTGATAACTATGTGGAGTTCTTAAGAAAACTGGCAGATAAATATTTCTTCGATGTGTATCTTGATGCGAGCAAACTCAATGATATGAATCAGCCCAAACCTAATAGTTTTGATGATACTATTCTTAATGGAAGTGAACTAAACGTTGAATTAGAAGATGTTGAGCGAGATTTTGATAGTATTTATTCTATTGGTTCATGCAATATACCTCTTTACGTATTTAACTATACGGATTATAAAATTTGGAAGAAATATGCAGAGGAACTTCGTGGAAACAAAGCAAAGAAGGACTCTCGTAATAGAATAGACTTTTTCAAAGCATTAGGTTGTAGTGACTTTGAGTTAGATGTTTTCAATAACTTCTATTTCTCACGAACTAGAAAAAGTTTGGAACATTATTATCCACAAGCCAAGGCTGGTGATGATATGCCAATTAGTACGCATGATATAAATTGCTTTGGCAATTTTGCCATGATAGGGTCTGATGCAAATAGTTCTGGTTCGAATTGGAATCCAATTGATAAAAAGAATCGCTATCTTGATACAAAGTCAAACCCAGTGAGTATAGCTTCTTTAAAGTTCCGAATTATGCTACAGATATGTCAGGATAATTACGATGCAGGAATTAAGAACAAAAATATTAAGCGTCTATTTGGTTTAGAATGGAATGTCGAAGATATGGTTCAACATCAAGAGAAAATGCTCGAGATTATTATGAACTATTAATCTCGGTAACAAGAAGTGTATAAAAGGTTTATTATTCAAAGAACTTGCAGAATATGAATGATATAAGATCAAATGTTTATGCGCAGAAGGTTGAGTTGCTACTCCGTCTCATTCCGATTGTGATGGAAGAGGAGGTGTTTGCCATACATGGTGGTACTGCCATCAATCTTTTCTTGAAGGACTTGCCACGTTATTCTGTAGATATTGATTTGACCTATATCCCATTGGCTAACCGTCAGACAAGTTTGGATGACATCAATTTGCATCTAAAATCCATTGCTGACAAGGCAAAGAAAGCATTCAAAGGGATGCACGTTGTTCCCAACTTCAATACATGTAAACTGTTATGCGAGTATCGAGGTAAGCAGGTGAAGATAGAGGTCAACCAGACCAAGAGAGGTATTGTAGGAGGCGAGGTACAAACTATACCATTGACTGAGAAGGCACAGGAAGAGTTTTCTCTCTTTTGTGAGGCAAATGTTGTGCCCCTAACTCAATTGTATGGTGGCAAGATTGCAGCAGCACTTTCGCGCCAACATCCTCGTGACTTGTTTGATGTAAAGTATATGGATATTCCATTGAGCAAATGCCGTGAAGGACTCATTTTCTGCTTGCTTGGCAGCGATAGACCAATACATGAGTCATTTGCTCCCCGCTTGATTGACCAGCGGGAAGCAATGGATAATCAGTTTGCAGGAATGACTGATATTCCATTTACATACGAAGAGTTTGAAGAAATCCGTGGCAAACTCATTAATGATGTCAAGTCGTTGATGACAGAAGCGGATAAGAAGTTCCTTATCAGTTTCGAATCAGGTCAGCCCGAATGGGATGGATACGAATACGAGTACTTTAAGGATTATCCGTCTGTGCAATGGAAACTTCTTAATCTGAAGAAACTGGCCAAGCAAAATCCGAAGAAGTTGCAAGAGGAAGCGAAGAAACTATATACATTATTCAGTGAAAAAAATAGATAAAACTCCCAAAAACATATGAAACTTTTATTGCTCGAACAAAACAAAGATAAAAAAGGTACATTGTTGGAAACAATAGTAAAAGTATTATTGTCTTCTTATGGTTATGATTATGTTGCCACGAATGAAATCGGCTCTGGTGGCAATGAAATAGATGTTGTTGCAGAGAAGCATATGACGAATTTTGGAGTGTCAAAAACATATCCATTAATATGTGAATGCAAAGCACATGAAAATCCAGTTAATATGAATGACTGGTTGAAATTTCTAGGAAAAGTTTATAAAGAAAAAAGGAAAAATAGTCTTTCTTCTGGATTAATGATTGCGTTATCTGATGCTAATGGAAATGTAAAAGGAGATATTCGTAATGGTAACTACCTAGAAGATGTAAAACTAATAGCAGGTAATGACCTTATTGAACCTATAATATCACATTACGGGTTGGCATCAATAACAGAAATAATTAATATAATAAAGCATTGGACTAATTTAACAATCACAGATAGGGATATCGCATTTTATAATAATACTCCATATTGGATGGTTTATTTTTCTGATGGAACATTTACAGTATTAGACAAGAATGGACAGTTTTTAGAGAAAGTAATATTGGAAAACCTTGTTACATCTTTTATTTCATCGTCCACATATTTAAAAGACAACTATATAGA